>CAMDAY010000021.1 GCA_945888895.1 Dehalococcoides mccartyi
CGCGAGTACAGGAAGCCCTCGATCGCCGAGCGCTCATAGAGGTGGTCGTCCTCGTACCAGCGTTCCATCTCCATGTACTGGCCGGGGGCCTCGTCCGCGAGCACCAGCAGCAGTCCATCACCGACGTCAGGCATCGCGCGCTCCTTCACTCGCCGCGTCGTCTCGGTCATCTCCGGGCACGCGACGCGCGCATCATAGCCGCGCCGCGCGTATCCTCTCGCCAGCCCGCCGCCGCCTCGGAAGGAACCGCCATGCCGCGCATCCCCAGCTACATCACTCGCGACGAGACGCCCGAGGAGCTCCGCGCGGCGTTCGACGAGGTGGCCGGCGCGCGCGGCGGAGCGATGGGCGGCCCGTACGGCGTGCTCCTGCACAGCCCGGAGGTCGCGACGCGCTCGTCGAACCTCGGCAACTACGTGCGCTTCAACTCCCGGCTCACGCCCGCGCAGGTGGAGACCGCGACGCTGGCCGTCGCGCGGTTCATGAACGCCGAGGTGATGTGGGCCAGCCACGTGGCCTTCGGACTCCGGGATGGCGTGCGACAGGTGGTGATCGACACGATCGCCAACCGCGGCGACCTGTCGAGCCTCACCGACGAGGAGCGCGAACTCATCCAGTACGTCCGCGAGCTGCTCGATGAGAAGCGCGTCACCCAGCCGACGTTCGATGCACTCCTGGCGCGCTACGGCAACGCGGGCGTCGTCGACCTCGCCGGCCTCGTCGGCTACTACCTGTTCGTCGGCACTGCCCTCAACACCTTCGGGGTCGAGGCCCCGGCCGGGACACCCCGGCTGCCGTAGGTGCGTGAGGGTGGCGGCTTGACGGGCCTCGCGCTGCGCGCTCGGGTCTAGCGAGAGTGCGAATCACTCTCACCTGACGGCGCGCCGCTACATCAAGTTCCGCCGGGAGTGTGCGGGTGGACGCCCACGCTGCGACCGTCCACAGCATTCGTCAGCTCGACGTTCGCTCCCCCGCTCCCGCAGCCTCGTTGCCAAGCGCGTGTACCATCCGCGTGCACTCGCCGGGGCATGGCGTCGCCACCCCCAGGCTCGCAGTGAGATCGGATGGTCGAGGTGAGCGCTGCGAGTCTCCTCGCCGCACAGCGGACGCGCCTCCGCGGGGTCTACCGCGGGTGGTGGATCGTCCTCATCTCGTACTACACGCAGCTGATCACAGCCGGCGCCGGCGGCTGGATCTTCGGCTCGCTGATCCTGCCGATGCAGCACGACCTGGGCTGGAACCAGAAAAGCATCACGGCGGTGCTGCTGATGACACGCGGCCTCAGCGGCCTGCTCGCGCTGCCACTCGGCCCGATCGTCGACCGGCACGGGTCGCGCGTGCTGATGACTGCTAGCGCGATCATCGCGGGAGTCGGTCTGATCGCGGTGTCGATGGCGTACAGCAAGCCCGCGGTCTACCTCGCATGGGCGCTCTACGGGATCGCGACGCCGGGCATCGGGCTCCTCGGGCCGCGCGTCATGATCCCGAACTGGTTCGTCCGGAATCGGAACCGCGCCGTGGCGTGGTACTCGATGGGCTCCGCCACGGCGGGCATCGCCGCCGTCCCCGCTGCGGCGTGGGTGGCCGAGCACTACGGCTGGCGGATGGTGTGGCTCATCCTCGGCATCGCGTGCTTCACGGTCGCGCCCGCCTGCTGGGTCACCATCCGCCGACGGCCCGAGGACGTCGGCCTGCTCCCCGACGGCGACCGGCCGGGCGACCTCGACGCACGCGAGGCTGCCGCCATCGCCGCGGGACGCCCGACCACCCGGATCCGCGACGCGGCATGGACCGTACGCGAGGCGCTGCGGACGCGCTCGTTCTGGCTCATGACCGCGGGGTTCCTGCTCACCTCGATGCCCTCATCGGCGATCTTCATCAACATCTCGGGCTTCGTGCAGTCGTTCGGGTACTCCGCGATCGATGGCGCGTGGATCGTCTCGATCTACGGCGGCGGCGTCTTCGCGGGGCGGTGGGTGTGGGCGTGGTTGCTCGGGCGGATCGGGCTCTACCGGACGATGGTGGCGTTCGCGGTGATCTACACGGTCTCGATCGTGCTCTTCACGTTCCAGCAGACCTACACCGGGATCGCGATCACCACCCTGTGGCTCGGTGTCGCCGTGTCTGGATCGCAGCTGCTCAACGTGCAGGCGATCCCCGACTACTACGGACGCAGCATCGTCGGATCGCTCACGGGATTCTCGACGGTCGCAAACACCGCCGTCGGCGGCATGGCGCCGCTGATCACTGCCGCGGTGTTCGACGCAACCGGCGGCTACGTCCCGGCGTTCCTGGCGTTCGCGGCGGTCTGCGTCGTCGCCGCGATCGCCTTCGCCCTCTCGCCGCCGCCGATGCACCCCAGCAAACGAGGCGTACCGGCGGTCGTCTGACCCGCCCCCGGCGAGTGTTGCTGTATCGTGCCGCGAGACATCCGCCTGACGGAAGGGAACCACCGTGCCCACGTCCTATCGCGCCGAATCGCTCTCCGAGCTCAGCGAAGACGCCCGCGAACTGCTTCGCGGCGCGATCGATGTGCACGCGCACTGGTCACCCGATCCGTTCGCGGAGCGCAAGATGGACGCGCGCGCCCTGGTGCACGCGGCCGTCGACGCGGGCATGGCGGGCATCGTCCTGAAGAGCCACGAGTTTCCGACGCAGCTCCTCGCGTGGGCGCTGCAGGCGGAGGTTCCGACGCTCAAGGTGCACGGCGCGATCGCACTCGACCACCAGGTCGGGGGGCTGAACCCCGACGCGCTCGATGCGGCGCTGCGTATCGGCACGAGCGTGGTCTGGTTCCCGACCTTCGACAGCGTCTGGTCGCACGAGCGCTTCGGGCGCTGGAACGCGAAGGCCCCCGCGATCACCGTCCTTGACGCCTCGGGTGCGTTGATCCCCGTCGTGCACGAACTGCTTGATCTGATCGCGGAGCACAGTGCCACGCTTTGCAGCGGCCACCTCTCGCCCACCGAGACGCTCGCCCTCGTGCGGGAGTCGCGCCGCCGCGGCATCCGCTCGATCGTGTCGCACGCCACGCCGTTCTTCATCCCGGTCGAGGTGCAGACAGAGCTGGCGAGCCTCGGTGCGTTCGTGGAGCAGGCTGGCACCAACTCCTTCCGCGAGGGCGGCGACGAGGCTGCCGCTGCGATGATCGCGGACGTACGCGCGGTCGGGGCGGAGCACGTCATCCTGTCGACAGATCTCGGCCAGGCGCCGAACCCGCCGGCCCCTTCCGGCTTCGGCTCATGGATGGAGCGCTTCCTCGACGCCGGGTTCAGCAAGGACGACGTCCGCCGGATGGTGCAGACGAACCCCGCCGAGGTGCTCGGCTAGCCCCCTCGCACCGCCTCGGGCGGTCGTGGGCAGCGCGCGCCGCCCAGACTCGGACACCCCACGGCACATCTGCGGCGGCGCGCCGCGCGTACCTCCCTCAGCAGCAGTCATATCCGCCGTGTTATAACCCGCTATCGGCATCGGACGCTGGACGTCCGACTACGGCCGTCGAAGGAGGGACTCCACCGTGGGCAACACTGGCTACTGGTCACTTCAATCACGGGTATCGCGACGCTCGGTTCTGCGCGGTAGCGCGGCAGGCGCCGTCGGGCTCGCCGGGGCGGCCCTGATCGGCTGTAGCAGCGGCAAGAGCACGCCCGCCCCCGCTGGCACCGCGGTGCAGGGCACGGCGACCGCCGTCGTCGGCGGTGCGCAGGCCAGGCGAGGTGGCACGCTCCGTATGGCCGGGCAGCTCTCCGGCGACGTACCGGGCCTCGACCTCGACCGCGTCGGCGGCTCCGCGATGGGCTCCATCGCGAACATCACCGGCGTGAAGCCGGTCCAGTGGGACGAGCGCCCCGACAGCCCGGGCCCCGTGGAAAACGTCATCCCCGACCTCGCCGAGTCGTGGGAAACGCCGGATCAGGGTCTCACGTGGAACTTCAAGCTCCGCAAGAACGCGAAGACCTCCGACGGCCTGGAGGTGAAAGCCTCCGACGTGGTCTGGACCCTGGAACGCCAGACCGCCATCAAGACTCCGACCGGCGGCTTGCAGGTGAACTTCCCAGGCCTCTACACGGGTAAGAAGCCCAACGCGACCGCCATCGACGACTACACGCTGCAGATCAAGATCCCGAAGCCCGACGCCGACATGCTCTCACTGATGGGCCAGCACACCTGGGCCGTGGAGCACAAAGAGGTCATCACCAAGAAGGGCACCGACCTCGGCAAGACCGCGCCGGGCTACGGTGACATCACGGGGGTCGACCAGATCCGGGGCGGTGGTCCCTACTACCCGACCGAGTACGTCCCCGCCTCCGGCTTCAAGCTGAAGCGCAATCCGAACTTCTATGACAGCAACGTCGCGTACCTGGACGGGATCGACCACCCGCTGATCTTGGACCCGGCGGCCGCCGCCGCGGCTCTCCAGGCGGGCCAGCTCGATGCGTTCGGCCCGCTCACGCAGTTCTCCACGCAGCAGGGACTGGAGTTGGAGAAGGCGGCGAACCTGCAGGTCAACTGGCAGCCCTGCATGGTGTGGAACCCGTGGATCTTCGACATGACGCAGGCGCCGTTCAACGACGCTCGCAACCGCTCCGCCGTCGCGAAGGCCGTCGACCGCGAGTCGTGGGTCAAGAACCTGTACGGTGGCCGGGGTCGCAACGGCGCGATGGTGCTCCCGTGGCTCACCTACTGGGCCCTCGAGGCATCGAAGATGGGCCCGGACGGTGACCCCTCGTTCAAGTACGACCCCGCCGAGTCGAAGAAGCTGCTCATGGCGGCGGGCAACGAGAAGCTCAGCTTCCCGCTGCAGACCTCCAACATCGGCGCGTACACCGTGACCTACCCCTTCGCCGACCTGATGAAGTCGATGCTCGCGAACGTCGGCGTGACGATGGACATCAAGATCGTCGAGTACGCGTCCCACCTGAGGAACACCGACGCGGCGAAGAAGGGCGTGTACCAGTCCTTCATCGTGCGACCGGACATCCAGACCTACGCCTTCGCGCAGATGGGCGGCGGCGGCGCGCTGGTCGGTGCGAGCATGGACAGCTGGGGTGCCGCGAAGAAGAACGACAAGGAGTACCAATCGTTCCTCGAGGTGATGGACAAGCAGCAGTTCACCCAGGATCGCAACGCCCGCCGGGAACTCATCTACGACATGCAGAAGCGCGTGGCGAAGAACGTGTGGAACTTCTACTGGCCGGCGCCGGACTCCCCCGTCGTCTCGAACAAGAAGGTCCACAACTTCCGCCCGCCTCCGGGCTGGAACTGGAACATCATGAAGTACGTCTGGAAGGAATCCTAACACTGTCTCGCCCGCCTCGGCGGGCACGAGGGGCCTCGAACGAACGGCCCGCGACTCACGTCGCGGGCCGTTCTCGTGCACGCCCGGCGGCGCTTTTTGACGTCCTCGATATCACGCGCCTAATATCGCGCGGCTTCGCCGAGGCGAGTGATCCTCGACCACGGATCCGCCCGGCGGCAGCGCGAAGGGGGATGGCATGGCCCGTACTGTCGAGCACGATCGACTCAAGGCGCTGAAGGACACAGTGTCCGTTGTCGGCGTCGGCGAGAGCGACTACCTGAAGGACTACCGCGCAGGCGCCAAGGGCAACGCGACCGAGAAGGGCTCCGGTGCGATGAACTCGTACCAGCTCGCGGCCACCGCTCTCAAACGCGCCCTCGATGATGCCGGGCTGACGAAGGACGACATCGACGGCCTCGTCGTCGGCGGACCGATGTCGACGGAGCGCACCTGCGAGGTCCTCGGCATCAACGCGTCGTGGTGTGTGTCGGGCGACGCGCCTCGAGGCATCCACGCCGCGGTGCAGGCGATCAACGCCGGACTCTGCCACACCGTTGCGCTCGTGTACGGCAACGCGCAGCGCTCGAACGACACCGCGTACGGCGGCCCGCGCGCCAGCGGCGACGGCATCCTGTCGTACGTCTACTACGCACCGTGGGGCATGACCTCGCAGGGCGGCCTCTACTCGATGATGTTCCGCCGCCACCAGCTGGTGTACGGGACGACCGAGGAGCAACTGGGCGCCGTGTCCGTCGCCTTCCGCAAGCACGCGTCGATGAACCCGAACGCCGTGATGTACGAGAAGCCGATCACGATCGAGGACTACATGAACGCCCGCTACATCAGCGAGCCGTTCCACCTCTTCGACTACTGCCTGATCAACGACGGCGGCGTGGCGTTCATCCTCCAACGCTCCGACATGGACAACGGCAAGAACCCGAAGGTGAACATCTCCGGCCTCGGCTGGTCCGAGATGGACATCGACTCCACGCAGCTCCGCCCGCGCCTGAAGGACTTCTACTACCCCGCGCACAAGAACGTGCGCGAGCAGATCTACCCGATGTCCGGCGTGACGCCGAAGGACGTGGACGTCTACGCGACGTACGACTCCTTCTCCACGCACCTGCTGTTCAGCCTCGAGGGCTTCGGCTTCTGCGGCGAGGGCGAGGGTGGCGCGTTCATCCAGAACGGACGGATCGAGATCGGCGGCGAGATCCCGTGCAATACCTCGGGCGGCATGCTGTCCGAGTCGTATATGCAGTCGTGGAACCACCAACCCGAGCTCGTCAGGCAACTCCGCCATGCGTACGACGGCGGGCCTCGACAGGTGAAGGACGCCGAGGTGGCCCAGTACGTCCACGACGTGGCGGGCAAGTGCCTGAGCGTCGTGTACACGAGGGGGAACTAAGTCATGGCGACGCAACGCCCCGTCCGGGTGATGGATCCCTTCGCGCGCGAGTTCTGGGAGTACGCCGAGAAGAAGGAACTGCGCATGCAGAAGTGCGGCGAGTGCAAGAAGTTGCGCTGGCCGGCCGCTGCTGTCTGCGACAAGTGCCTCTCGTCCGAGTACTCCTGGGAGCAGCTCTCCGGCAAGGGGCAGGTGCTCTCGTGGATCGTCTTCCACCGCCAGTACTTCCCCGAGTACCCGGCGCCCCACCCCGCGGTGGCCGTCGAGCTCGCCGAGGGCCCGATCTTCGTCTGCTGCATGCCGCCGGAGTTCGAGGGCAAGGATCTCGCCGACGCCCTGCCGATGGAGCTGACCTGGCTCGACGCCGAGGATCGCTTCGGTGAGTACAACCTGCCGGTCTTCAAGCCCGCAGGGAAGTAATCGCGTACGCGCGAACATTGAGACGGCCCGGAGTGATCCGGGCCGTCTCTTTGCGTACATCGTTCCGCGATGGGTGCGGCGGTATGCTCGTGCCATGCCGACTACCTCGAACGCTCGCACTCCTCGAAACTCCCGCCTGCGCCTGAGCGTCCTGCTCGTCCTGCTCGTTGCGGGGGCACTGCTGTTCGGCGCGCGCGATGCGCTCGCGCAGACGCGCGGGGAGCGCATCACCTCATACAACATCGACGCGACGATCGAGGCGAACAACAGCGTGCTGTTCAAGGAGACGATCGCGTACGACTTCGGCTCCGCGCAGCGGCACGGCATCTTCCGCGACATCGTGACGCGCCAGCGGTTCGACGATCGCAATGACCGCGTGTACGAGCTCGATGTGCTGTCCGTCACGTCCCCCACCCGCGCGCCCGCGGGGTACGAGGTCGAGTCGAGCCAGGGTGAGTCGCACATCAAGATCGGCGACCCCGATCGGACGATCACGGGGCAGCACACTTACGTCATCAGCTACCGGCTCCGTGGCATCCTCAACGCCTTCGAGGATCACGACGAGCTGTACTGGAACATGGTCGCGCCGCTGTGGGCCGTGCCGATCGAGAACACCTCGATCGTCGTGCGTGCACCACAGGCGCCCACGCGCATCGCCTGCTTCGCCGGCCCCGTGCGCTCGACGCTGCCGTGCGCCAAGTCCTCGACCGTCGAGAACGACGCGACGTTCTCGACGCCGCTGCTGCGCCCGAACGAGGCGTTCAGCGTCGTCGTCGCGCTCCCGAAGGGCGCGGTGCCCGAGCCCACCCCGATCCTCGAGGAGCGTTGGGCGTTCAGCCGCGCATTCATGGTCGATCCGTGGCGTGTCGGTGCGATGCTCGTCGTCCTCGCGGGCGCGGTCTTCGCGATCGTGCGGCTGGCGTGGACGACGGGGCGCGACCGGCAGGCGCGCGGCCAGGTCGTCGCCTCGATCCCCGCGCCAGAAGGCGCGATCGAGGAGCGCGTGCCGTTCATGAACGGCGCCGTGACCCCCACCGAGTACATCCCGCCCGAGAGCATGCGCCCCGGCCTCATCGGGACGCTCTTCGACGAGGTCGCTCACCCATTGGACGTGAGCGCCACGATCGTCGACCTCGCCGTGCGCGGCTACCTCAAGATCGAGGAGATCGAGGCGACCGGCTGGTTCGGCTCCAACGACTGGCAGCTCACGCGCCTCAAACCCTCCGATGGACTCGCGACCTATGAGACGTTGCTCCTCGACGGTCTGTTCGAGGACGGCGACACGGTGAAGTTCGGCGACCTCAAGACGACCTTCGCCACGAAGTTCGCAAACGTGCAGAACGCGCTGTACCAGGAGCTCGTCGATCGCGGCTGGTACCACCGCAGCCCCAGCGCCACGCGTTCGATGTGGATCGGCATCGCGATCGGACTGCTCGTCGCCTCGATCGGCCTCGTCGCAGTCGCGGCGATGTTCACGGCCTTCGGGATCGTGCCGCTCCCGCTGGTTCTCGGCGCGATCGCGTTCCTCGTGGTGAGCGGGCGGATGCCCGCCCGCACGGGCAAGGGCACCGCGGCCTACCGCCGGTCGGTCGGCTTCCGCCGCTTCATCGTCGAGGCGGAGACGGAGCGCGCACGCTTCGCGGAGCGCGCCGGGCTGTTCTACGAGTACCTCCCGTATGCAATCGTCTTCGGAGCCACGAAGCAATGGGCCAAGGCGTTCGAGGGCCTCAACCTGCCGGCCCCGGACTGGTACGTCGCCTCGCACCCGTTCACCACGCTCGCCCTGATGAACGCGATGGGGAGCTTCTCCGACAACAGCGTCTCCGCACTCACCTCAACGCCAGGCGGGTCGGGCAGCAGCGGTTTCGGGGGCGGCGGCTTCTCAGGCGGCGGCGGTGGAGGTGGCGGCGGCGGCTCCTGGTAGGAGCCGCGGTCGAGGTAGAAACGGCGCGCCGTGCGATACTGCCGCCAGCAATCGCTACCGCGCTAGGAGCCTCGATGAACCCCACCCGCACAATCGCCGAGTTCGTCGTCGAGGCCCGTGACCTCCCCCCGGTCGCCATCGATGAGGCAAAACGCACGCTGGTCAACGTCCTCGCGATCTCGATCTCCGCGTCGGAGCACCCGTCCTCGAAGCGCTTCATTGAGTGGGCACGTGCCGAGGGCGCGACCGAGCGCAGCACGGTGATCGGCAGCGATCTCCGCACGAGCCCCCGCACGGCTGCCGAGGTGAACGGCTTCCTCGCACACCTCCAGGACTACGACGACACGCACTTCCCGACGATCCTGCACCCGAGCGCGCCGGTCTGGCCCGCCGTGCTCGCCGCCGCCGAGGAGCGCGGCGCGAACGGCCTCCAGGCGCTCTCCGCCTTCGCGCTCGGCGAGGAGGTCGCGTGCCGCCTCGCGCTGTCCGTGCACCCGTGGCACTACGACATGGGCTGGCACATCACCGGCACCACGGGCGTCGTCGGCGCGGCCGCGGGCGCTGGCCGCGTGCTCGGCTTGGACGCAGACAGGATGGTCAACGCGTTGGGCATCGCGGGGACCCAGGCGGGCGGCATCCGCGAGGTCTTCGGCACTGACGCCAAGCCAATGCACGCCGCGAAGGCCGCGGGCAACGGCTACCAGGCCGCCGCGTTCGCGAGCCTCGGCCTCAACGCCGCACCCGACATCATCGGTGGCCGTCGCGGCTTCTGGGCCGTCCTCTCGCCGAACGGCCACAACGAGGCAGCCCTCGTCGAGCACCTCGGATCGCACTGGGAGCTGACGCAGAACGGGCTGAAGCCGTACGCCAACGGCGTGGTGTCGCACCCGATCCAGGACGGCGTGATCCGCCTGCGCAATGAGCACGGTCTGAGGCCCGAGCAGGTCGCGAAGATCGAGGCGCGCGGCAACCCGCTGATCGTGGAGCTGATGAACCGCCCCGAGCCGAAGACCGGCCTCGACGGCAAGTTCTCGTTCCAGCACTGCGCGGCGGCGGCGCTCGTCGATGGTGCCGGCCACGACGCGCAGTTCAGCGATGCGCGCGTCGCGGACCCGGTGATCGCGGCCCTTCGTTCGAAGGTGTCGGCCATCACCGACCCCGCGATCCCGGAGCACGAGGTCTATGTGACGATCACGCTGACCGACGGCCGGGAAGTCTCGACGCACGTCGAGCACGCCTCCGGTTCCCCGGAGAACCCGCTGACCGACGACGTCCTGGACACGAAGTTCCGCGCGCTCGTCGAGCCGGTGTACGGCCCCGCCCGTGCGTCACAACTCCTCGACGTCGCCCGCAACCTCGAGGGTGCCGCGAACCTCAGCGAGTTGCTGCGCCTCGCGGCGCGGTAGACGATCCCATCCCTCTCCCCGTTCGGGGAGAGGGATGGGATGAGGGCCGCACCACCCTCCACCCGCCTCGACGTGCGTGAGCTACATGCCCTCGCGCACCACCGGGTTGCGCAGCACACCGATGCCGGGGATCTCGATCTCCACGACGTCGCCGTGCTTCATGTTCTCGGTCGGGCCGTCCGTCCCCATCCAGAGCACATCACCCGCGTGCAGGGTCATGTACTGGCTCATGCGGCTGATGTAGTGGCGCACGCTGAAGATCGCGTCACCGACACCGTACGTGAAGACCTTGCGCCCGTTCAGGCGGATCGTCACCTTCAGGCCGTCCGGCTCGAGGTCGGTCTCGATCCACGGGCCCATCGGGTTGAACGTGTCGGTGTTCTTGGCGCGCCAGAGGGTGCGGTCCGTCCTCTGCCACGTGCGCTCGCTCACGTCGTTGCCGATCGTGTAACCGAGCACGTAGTCGAGCGCCTCTTCCTCCGACACGCGGTAGCAGTCCTTCGCGAAGACCACGACCAGCTCGCCCTCGTACTGCACGAGGTCCGTCGCGTCGGCCGGAATGACGATGGGATGCCCGTCGGCGACGAGGGCGTTGTTCGCTCGGTAGCCGACATCAGCCGCCGCCGGAAACACGGGGTCGACAGCCCCGATCTTCGCCATCTCGGTGATGTGCTCCCGGTAGTTCACACCGGCCGCGTAGAACACCGAGGGCATAACGGGGATCAGCAGTTGCACATCAGCAAGCGCGTGCGACACCGCACTGCGCGAATACGCACCGAACGGCGTCCCCTGCACCTCGACGACTCGATCGCCCTCGACGAGGCCATACGTGGGCTCGCCATCTCCGGATTGAAAGCGGCACCAACGCATCGCGGACTCCTTCGATCGGGGCTCACTCACGGCAGCGTTGCATCGAGGGACGAACGCGTCGCGGAATAATAGCGTTCATTGATCAGCAAAGCTGCTCATCCCGCGTGCGAATCGAGCAATCACGCCAGTCGCTGCGCCGTTCCCTGTCGTGTGGATAACTATGATGCTCACATCTCCCCGAGCAGCCCCGAGGTTCACCGCCCATGTTTGAGCGCCCCGCCTCCCGACGCCAGTTCCTCTCGGGGATCGCAGGCAGTGCAGCCGCCCTGAGCCTGCACCCCTTCGTCGAAGCCGCGAGCCTCACGCCCAGCGCGCCGGCTGAACCGGCCGCCCCGGCGGTGAAATGGGCCGGCGCTCTGCCCACGAAGCACCTCGCGTGGGTGTGGCAGTTCAACCATGACGGTGAGCCCGAGCGCATCCGCGAGACGCTGGCGCAGCACGGCCTCGGCATCGCGATGAAGACGCATGACGGCACCACGTGGATGTCGAAGTGGGACACCAGCCGCAACGCGCTGACTGGCCCGGCCCAGATCGCCAGGATCGCGAGTTTCTTCGAGGCTGGCGGCGTGCCGTTCCACGCGTGGTGCGTGGTGAAGGGCACCGACGCGGCGCTTGAGGCATCGATGGCCGCCTCCGTGCTGGCCTCCGGCGCGCGGAGCCTGTCGATCGACCTTGAGTCGTACCCCGGCTTCTGGTCAGGCACGCAATACGATGCGCTGCAGTACACCGGCCTGCTCCGCAACGCGCAGCCCGACGCGACGATCATGACGACGATCGACGCCCGCCCGTGGGAGTACGACCGCATCCCGATCAAGGAGTTCGCGGCCGCCTCGAACGCCCTCGCCCCGCAGGTGTACTGGAGCGACTTCGGCACGCCCGCGAACATCAACCGGTACCGCAGCATGGGCGCAGACCCCGGAGCGGCCGGCGTCACGGCGGCGTTCACGCTCGACATCGCGGTGCGGAAGCTGACGGCGCTCGGCCTGCCGATCCACCCGATCGGACCGGGGTTGATCGCCGACCAGGGCGCGTGGGCGCAGTTCATGACCGAGTCGTACGCCCGGGATGTCGAGGCGGTTTCGGTCTGGCGCTTCGGCACCACGACGCCGCGCGTCTGGGAAATGCTCGAAGCGAACCCGCCGAGGCCGCGCTCGTACGTCGTGCAGCCGGGCGACTCGCTCGGTCGCCTCGCGGGTCTGTGGAACACGAGCATCGACGAGATCGTGCGCCTCAACGGGCTAGCGAATCCGAACCTCGTCGTGCAGGGCCAAACGCTCGCGATCCCCCGCGGCCACATCGCGCCGGTCGTCACGCCGCAGGGCGCGAGCACGCCGGTCAGCGCGCCGGTCGCCCCTCTGCCGGCTGCCGCGCCACCCGCACCCACGAGCTACGTCGTCCAGCCCGGCGATTCCGCGTGGGCACTCGCGCGACGATGGAACACGACGCCCCAGCGCATCGCCGAAGTCAACGGTCTCACGAGCATGCACATCATCGTGGTCGGTCAGCGACTGCGGATCCCGTAGCGCACAGCCCATACCAGACAGGCCGTGACGTGCGAGGGAGCAGCACCTCGCTCCCCTCGCACGCCTCGTCCACCCATCAGCTGCTACCGCGCCTTCGGCGTCTCGTCCGGTACGGACGACGGCGCCACGTTGCGGCGGCGTCCGCGCAACTCGGGCACCCAGGGCACCCACGCCGCACTGGCGATCGTCACTGCGCCCAGCACGAGGAACGCGATCTGCAGGCCGACGACGATGTCGGCGGTTCTCGATGCGATCAGCACCGCCACCGCCACGCCGATCGTCCCGCCGAGGTTGTTGAACATCCCACGCAGACCGACGATCGCGGCGATGCGGTCCGGGGCGACCTCGATCCCCGCGTTGTTGAGCGAGGGGTTCGCGAAGCCAAAGAAGATCCCCGCCGCGCCGGTCACCGTGAGCAGCCACCAGAAGTCGCCGATGCGCACGCCGGCCAGTTGGATGTCGTGCAGCCCGAGCCCCACGACCATCAGCGACCCACCGAGGCCCACGAGTCCGAACAGGATCGGCTTGCGGAACCCGGTGCGGTGGACGATGAACGCCGACAGCGACGAGAAGCCGACCATCAGCACACCTCGAGGCGCGGCGAGCGCACCACTCTGCGACACGCCGAGGCCATACGCCGTCTGTGCGTAAAGCGGCAGGATCGAGACGACGCCCATCCACCCGGCGCCGAAGAAGAACGACAGCATGTTCGTCGCGATGATCGGCCGACGACTCAGCAGGTCGAGGTCGATCACCGGGACCGCCGTGCGTCGCTCGTGCACGACCAGCCCCGCGCCCGCGACGACGAACAGCACCAGCGCCGCGGCGACAATGCGCATGTCCGGTGGGACTGCGTGCTGACTGAGCTCGGTCAATGAGAACACCAGTGCCGTGATCGTGATGCCGATCAGCGCGATGCCCCCGAAGTCGAGGCGCTGCACGGGGCGCCTTGCGCCCGGCGGGAGGACGAGGAACGCGAGGATACACGCGACGAAGCCGGGTCCGGCGTTCATCCCGAAGGTCGTACGCCAGCCGTACCACTCGACCACCATGCCACCCACGGCGGGGCCGAACACCGCCGCGAATGGCATCATCGCTGAGTACAGGCCGATCGCCCTAGTCCGTCCCTGGCCCTCGAAGACCTCGCCGATCATGCTGATGCCCGCGGGCATCAGGCCGCCACCCGCCGCGCCCTGCACTGCCCGCGCCAGGATGAGGAAGTAGATGTTCGGCGCCCACGCGCAGGCCACCGACGCGACCGAGAAGGACGCGAAGCCCGTCACGAACATCGTCCGCGCGCCGAAGCGCTCGACGAGGCGGCCCGCCACGGGCATCGAGATCACGAGCCCCAGCATGAAGATCGTGAGCACCCAGCCGCTCCAGCGCAGCGGGGCGTTGAGGTCCGCCGTCAGCGGGCCGAGGGCGACCGACACCATCCCGAACTGCGAGTTGAAGATGAGCATGGAGCTGGCGAGCAGCGCGAAGATGAGGTGACGCCGCGGGTTGGGCGTGGCACGTGGCTCGCCGCCGTCGAGGGCGCGTGCGACCTCGGGCGCTGCTGCGTCTGACCGGCTCGTCATCGCGACGGCGTCCTGCCCACCACGCCCATGGCGAGCGCGAACTGCCTGGAACGGAATGACCGAGGCAGACGGACCAGCCGTTGCCTCGGTCATTCCAGAGTGCGCCCCGCGCGGGCTACGCGCCCGCAGATCGCCTTGATGTTGCCTAGAGGACAGTGGACTCGCTACCGCCGCGCAGCACGGACAGGTGCGTCATCGGCGAGCCGGTGTCCCCGGCGCCGTGCCAGTGGTCATGACCGGCCGTGATGAAGGCCGAATCGCCGGTCCCGATCACGTGGTCACCGGAGGCGTCGCCGACCTTGCCGATGCCGCTCAGCACGAGCAGCATCTGGTCGCTCGAGTGCCGGTGCATCTTCGTCTGGGCCCCCGGGTTGAACTGGACAATCGAGGCACTCAGGTCCTTCGAGTCCCCGACCAGGTTCCGAGCACGTACCTCCCCAATGAAGATCGCGTCTCCCGTCCGGTTCACGCTGTCGCCTTCGTTCGACCGCAGCACTGTCACGCCCATATATGTCCTCCTACCTCGATGGTGTCGATGTGGGCCGGGCGGCGCGAGGGTCGTCCGGTCACTAGTATTGCTACGCTCCTTCGCGTCGGTTAACAATGCCGATGCTCCGGATGTACGGAGTACCGCTGAGGGGAGCCGTATGGCCCGACCGATCATCTGCAGCAGCATGGCCGAGGCAGTCGCGGGCATTCCCGACGGCATCCAGCTCCTCGTCCCCGGCTTCGGCCCCGGCACCCCGGCCAACCTGCTCACCGCGCTCTACGACGCAGGCGTGAAGGACATGCACGTCTACGCGAACTCAGTCGGGTTGCCGCAGGGCACCTCGGACGGTCGGAAGACGCTGAACGACCTGATCACCGCTCGCCGCGTGCGGAAGGTCACCGCAGCATTCACCGCCCCCACGCACCCCTCGCAGGCGTCGGTGCCCGCCGACATGATCCGCGCGGCTGAGCTGGAGGCCGAGCTGGTGCCGCAGGGCACCCTCGCCGAGCGCGTGCGGGCCGGCGGCGCCGGCATCCCCGCGTTCTTCACCCCGGCAGGCGTCGGCACCTTGACCGCCGAGGGCAAGGAGCACCGCGAGTTCAACGGCCGTATGTATGTGATGGAGCACGCGATCTTCGCGGACTACGCGTTCATCCGGGCGTGGAAGGCCGACACACTCGGCAACCTCATCTACCGCCGTTCAGCGCGCAACTTCAACCCGATCTTCGCGATGGGCGCCGCCCACACAATCGTCGAGGTGGAAGAGCCGATCGTCCCGGCCGGTGAGCTCGACCCCGACCAGATCCACACCCCGGGCGTCGTCATCGAGCGCCTTGTCCAGATCCCCGCGGACGGCTACTTCCGCGAGATCCCGCGCTAGCGCCCACAACGAGGCACAGAAGGAGCATCCGATGACCTCGCACGAGGCTGCACCCGGCAAAGAGCGCATGAGCCGCGACTTCCTCGCGGCGGTGATCGCGCGCCGCTTCCCCAGGGGGTGGCTCGTGAACCTCGGCGTCGGGATGCCGACGATGGTCGGTGGTTATGTCCACCCGGACCAGGAGATCGTGTTCACCTCGGAGAACGGCGTCATCGGCTACGCGGGCATCGCCAGCGGCGATGACATCGACCACGACACCGTGAACGCCGGCGTGCAGTTCGTGACGCTGCAGGCCGGCGCCGCGATCGTCCACCACGCCGACTCCTTCGCCCTGATCCGTCGAGGTATGAACGATGTGACCGTCCTCGGCTCGTACGAGGTGGCGCAGGACGGCTCGTTCGCGAACTGGCGCAC
>CAMDAY010000022.1 GCA_945888895.1 Dehalococcoides mccartyi
CCCGCTCGGCCGCGGTTAACTCAGGGCTGACGGGCCAGGCGGCGAAGCCCGCAGGCATGGCACGGGCCGGGCCGGGCATACCTCGGTATGAGTCTCAGGAGCTCAGTCCCAGATCTTGCGGCGCGCGGAGCAGTGCGCGCACATCAGCATGACCACCTTGCGTGGCGGGTCGTAGCGCTGCTCGATCACGTTCCCGGCCTTCAGGTGTTCCTCGCAGAAGCGGAGGTTGCAGCGCTGGCAGAGGTGCTGCATCCGCTCGGTACAGTCGTCCTCGGCACACATGGAGACGGTGTTGGGGCCGCTGTGAGCGGCGATCCAGTTGCGGTGACCGTGCACATCCGAGTACTTCGTCTGGCACGCGGACCGCGCACAGACCTCGTGATACTCGGGGCCTAGCTCCCC
Organism: Dehalococcoides mccartyi; assembly: GCA_945888895.1. GTDB lineage: Bacteria > Chloroflexota > Dehalococcoidia > UBA2979 > UBA2979 > SHYQ01. Next base: position 403 of record CAMDAY010000022.1, read on the forward strand.
GTGCTGGTCGCAGAACGGCGCGCCGCAGTAGACGCACTGGCCAATGGCCTTGCCGCTGCACGAACGCCGCAGGAAGCCACCACCGAACGTGCAGGTGCCTTCGATGAGCACAGATCCACCGCCGTTGGACAGGAGAGTTGTGCCCGAATTATCGCATACCGGCGTCCGATGACGCGGGGTAGGTGGCGCCTACCGCCGAGGCAGCACGAGCAGCGCGCCGGCCGAACGGCCGCCCTCGAAGCGCTCAACGACGCGCGAACGCGCGACGTCGATGAGGCTGACTGCGCCCCCGTACATGTCGCCAGCGTACAGCCAGCGCCCGTCCGAGGAGAACGCGAGCCCATCCGGCACACCGCCGACCGTGACACGGCGCACCACCCCGTCCTCGACGAGGGCGATCGTGCCGTCTGCCGAGAGCGCCACCGCCAGCACGCGGCCGCTTGGGGCGTACAGCAGCCGCACCGGACGCCCGCCGACCTCGTGCTCTTCGACCGCCGCGCCGAGGCGGTCGAAGACGTGCACCATCCCGCCGACCGAACCCGCCGTCGCGACGCGGCCATCGACGGCCACCGCGATGCTCTCCGGGACGTGCGAGACGTGGACGGCGCGGTTGCCGAGGGTCAGCGTGTCGTCAGCGGCGTTGACGACCGCGAGCGACCCGTCCGACCTCGACGCGACAATATGCGGCATCGCACCCGCGGCGATCGGGGGTTGCTCTGCCCATGAGCCGATCGTGAAGCGACGGATCGCGTCCACGCTGCGGTCCGTGACGTAGAGCGTGTCCCCCGCGACGGCGAGGCCGTGGGGCGTGCCGCCGACCTCGAGCGTCTGCACGCCGCCGCTCCGCGTGTCCACGACGACGATTGATGCGAACTGCTCCAGCGACACCGCCAGCCGGCCGTCCGGGAGCGCGGCGATCTCGTGAGGGCCGCCCGGCAGCGCGATGCGCCGCGAGCGGACCGAGCGATCATTCCGCAGTCAGCGGGGGATCGAGACTAGGGTCGACCCGCGGGTGTCCCGCTCTGAATGCGTACAACGACCTGGATATACGCTGAGTCGCCCTCGAGATGGTCGATCGCGACCTGTCCGACGAGGCCCTGCGCCTGGTTGGCAACCTCGAGCTGCGTGGCAAAGCCCTGAGGCGTGTCGCTCACGATCGTCCAGCCGGCGGCCTTCAATCCATCACGCACGCGGTTCGCGACCGCCGCGGCCGGATCCTTCGACACGAGCCGCAGGTTGTACGCGCGGCCGCGCTCCACCTGCCCCGTGGCGTAATCCACCACCGTCAGTCCCTGCCACGCCTGCGCAGCGGGGAAGTTCGCGGGCAGCACGAGCGGCGGCTGCGGTGCGACGAACGCGCTCGCGCGCGCCGCCTGATCGGGCGAGGGGGCCTGCGCCAGCAGGTAGGCGACCGACGAACGAGGGCTGCCGGCAACGACCGTCACCGCCAGGGCCGCGGCGAGTTCCTGCGGGTTCTTCACGGTGGTGTCGTTCACCCGCAGGATCTTGTCGCCCGCCTGCAGTCCGGCCACCTGCGCGGGGCCTGGCTCGACACGCACGATCGTGAGGTCCGGCTGCGTCGCCGCCCCGACCGAGGGTGCCAGTGCCGTGATCTTGATGCGAACCGTCACGTCCTTGCCGCCTCGAGAAACGGTGAGCGAGTAAGCGTCAACCTGCGGCTGCAATCGCACCGTGACCGAGCCTTCAAGGTCGTTCCGCGTGTTGCGGAAGCCGAGCACGCGCTGGGTGGCCTGTCCCTGGGCGCCGGTGACCTGCCACGGCGACTGATCCAGCTGCTTCGACAGTGCCTCCGCGAGCGTGCTCATATCCTGGTCGACTTCGTACATCACGAGCACGAGGCTACCGCCGTCGCCGCCCTGGATGTGCGTCGAACCGATGAGGCGCGCATTCGCGGCGATCGGCAGATTCATACGGTCGGCCGCGTTCGTCACGCCGGCATTGACCATCTGGTCGAGGGCGGCGACCACGACGCCGGGGGCGATCTCGATGCCGGTCGTCGCGTCCCGGCGGAGCAGCTGCTCCGCCATCCGAAGCGATGCGCCGCCAGTCGATCCCGGGCTCTTGATCCTGCTGGCCATGAATCCAGCCGCCGCGACTGCGAACACGACCATGAACACCGCGACTGCGGGCAGGACGTTGTTTCGACGCATGGTGACCCCTAGGCGGTGCGGAGCGGCACTGTTGTCGGCACCGCCGCCGGGAGGCTATCAGTCCCGAGCAGGGGTGATGGGGTGGGTGAGGGGATTCGAACCCCCGATCTTCAGGGCCACAACCTGACGCCCTAACCGCTAGGCCACACCCACCATCAACGTCCGCGCCTGCGGAGGAGCGTGATCGTAGCAGACCTCGACGCGTAGGGGCGACCCCTTTGGGCGAGCCTCATATCGAAGCTACTCGCCGGGCATCCCGAAGCCACCGGGCGACCGTAGGCTCGAGACGAGCCCCGCCTGGGCGACGACCGAGGCACCTCGACCGCCCAGGGTGCCCGGCCCGGTCGTGAGGAACGCCGGCAGGCCTCCACCGACACCCCCGGCGAAGCCACTGCCGAAGCCACTGACCGGCGAGAACACGGGCCTCGTGCCGCCCACGATCGCGGCCAGGTAGTCGCGCGTCTCCTGCGGCAGGTGCGATTCCCACGCCCCGCTGCCCCTCGCCACGGCGGACTGCACGGTGCCCATCCCCGAGTTGTACGAGGCCAACGCCTTGCGCACGTCGCCGTTGAACGCGGTGAGGTACTGCTTCATGGACTGTGCACCCGCGTGCAGCGAGTGCGCGGGGTCGGTGCGGTTCACGTGCTGGTAGAACTGCGGCATCAGCTGCGCGATCCCCTCCGCACCCGCCGAGGATCGCCGCTGGCCCGTCACCACGTCCGGCGCGAAGCCAGACTCCTGCTGGATCTGTCGTTCAAACATCGCGCCGTAGCCGGGCCCGATGACCGAGTCACCGACCTGCCTCGACATCTCGCGCCAGCCATAGGGGTCGTTCGCGTTGCCCGTCGCCTGCCGCGCGAGCAGCGACGCGATCTCCCCGGGCGACGAGGGCGCCCCGAGCGACCCACCGACGATGGAGCCACTACCGGTACCGATGAACTCCGTGACGGGCGAGTTGGCCAGGTTCCTGAGCGCACCGCCGTTGCGAAGCGAGGACACCTCCGCGCGGATCTGCTCGATCTCGGCGCGCGGCTGATCGAGGCAGCGCTGGAGCGCGCTCGCAAAGTTCGCGCCGCGCACGGGCGCGGACACGGGCATCTCGCGCTGCACAGGCGCGGTGCGGCCGATCGGGTTGATGGCTTCGATGCCCACGCCGCCAGCCTACGGGCGCCGGCCCCACGTCCCGTATGCGGGAACGCCCGCATCGAGGTCGAGTGGCTCCCCGATGCTACGCACCAACGCTGGGCGGGACGCTACTGCGCGATCGGCTCGCCGAGGCCACGGTAGCGGCCGGCAAAGTACAGCAGCGGATCGACGCCGGGGCGCTCGATCGCGATCGCCTCGACGCGTCCGACGATGATCGTGTGATCGCCGCCCGCATAGCGCTCCTCGACGCGGCACTCGGCCCAGCCGAGCACACCCTCGAGGATCGGCGAGCCCGCCGGCCCGTCGTGGAACGGAATGCCGTTCATCACGGCCTCGCTCTGGCCGTGGCGCGCGAAGGCGTCCGAGGCAGCGCGTTGATCGGCGGCGAGGATGTTCACCGCGAACGCCTCGGCGACCTCGAGCACCGGGTGCATCGAGGCGCTGTGGTCAACGCAGATCAGCAGCAGTGGCGGGTGCAGGGACACCGAGGTGAACGAGTTCGCGGTCATGCCTCGACGTTGATGGCCGTAGTGCGCGGTGACGACCGTCACACCGGTGGCGAACAGTCCCATCGTGTTCCGGAACTCACGCGAGTCGAGCGATGCGTCTGCCATGACCCCTCCTGCGGGAACCGCCGGATGGTATCACCGCCCCCGTGCACGAGCCGCGCACTGGGTTGCGTTGCGGGCGGAGCGGGCGTGGCCTCGACGGTGCGCGCGCGTTGAAGTTAAACCGTGGGGCGGCCCACCCCTGCCCCTCCCTGCGCGGGAGGGGTTGAAGACGAAGGGGCTTCGCCCCTTCGAGCATCCCGGATTCGAAAGAACCCACCGAGACAGGCTTGCGCACTCGCCGCCCGGCGGGAGTGAGCAGCCTTCTCCCGAGGTGCGAAGCACCTTCGACCTGACCGGGAGCGCGAGGGCGAAGCCCTCGCATCTCATCCCCTTCCCGCGCAGGGAAGGGGGCACGGGGATGGGTCGCCCCACGCTGCCACATCGAGCCCAATAGCTTCGTCGACGGCGCAGTCGGTCCGCGCCTCCGGCGCGAAGCGACAAACTACATCGGCAGGTGCATTGCCAGCGCCGCAGCGGCGCGGAGGGCGTCGGCGGCCTCGACCCAGCGACGCTGAACCTGGCGACGCGAGGGGCGGTCGGGCAGCCGCGCCGCGATCTCGAACATCGTCGCCACGTCGCGCGTGCCGTCCACCGAGCCGAGGAGGCTACGTGTGATCGCGTCGCCGCCCACGGGTACCTCGCGCTCCTCGCCGAAGGTGAAGCGCAACTGGTTGCCCGGCTGCGTCAGCGCACGCGCGAGCTTCTCCCCGAAGCCCCACGAGGTCCACATCGGCCGCGCGACCGGATCGTCCGAGGCGATCGTCGGCGGGACAGTCGCGCTCGCAGGCGAGGCGTAAAACTCGTGACGCACCATCGCGCCATGCAGCAGCTCCGCCACGGCGTGTCGCTCGGCATCGGGCTGCCCGGCAACCCGCGAGTCGTTGAGGTACGCCGAGGGCTCATAGCGGCGCGGGATCGTGAACCCACGCATCGTCATGCCGGCGCCTGCGATCCAGTCGTACACCTCGGGCACCGTGTAGGAGCGATCCTGCGTGTGGAGCAGCAGGTCGTAGGCACCGGCGTCACTGATCTCGATCTCGCGCTTGAACAGCGGCGTGTCCATCAGCCCGCGCAGCGCGCGGTTCTCCTTCGGCAAGGACGCGAGCGTCGTGCGCAGCACGCGCAAGCGTTGCGCCTCGGACATCGTGCGCGGCGCGAGGTGGCGCATCAGCGCCTGCATCGCGTAGACGGGCTCGCGCCCGTAGCGTGCGTAGACCATCACGCCGATGCCACCGTCCGGCTTGAGCACGTCGCGCAGCACCGCCAGGCCGAGCTCGGGGGAGTCGAGGTGGTGCAGCACACCCGTCGTCACCACGTAGTCGAACGGCCCGATGCCCAGCGCGGGCGCGGCCTCCAGCGGCGACTGCACGAACTCGACGATGTCCAGGAGCCCGCGCACCTCGAGCCGGCGGCGTGCGATGTCGAGCGAGGTCGAAGAGAAGTCGAGCGCGACGATATGCGCGCCGGTGCCGCGGAGCTGCTCCGCCAGGAACACCGTGTTGTCGCCCGTGCCACACCCGGCGTCGAGAATGCGGAAGTCGCGATCAACGATGCGACGGCCAGACCACAACACCTCAAGCACGCGGGGGATCTCGACGATCGAGGGCTGTCGGAGCATCTCGAGCTCGCGTTCGGGATCGCGATGCGGGTACGGCAGCGTCTCGTACTGCTGCTGGACCTGTTCGAGTAGCACCATCAGCGGCCTCCTGCGTCGCGCGTGCGATGCACGTCCTCGAAGTGTGCCGAAGCGGAGACGCCGCGGGCATCGGGGTTCCTCCCCGGTTCCGCCGCAACGTCGTTGCATGCGAAGAAGCCCCCGCCTTGCGGCGAGGGCTTCTTCGAGGACCCCCCGATGGCGAACCGGGTCTGCGGCTGCTCGCCTTGGGGTGGGCTTACCGGCCCTGAATCAGCGAGAGGACCGACTGCGGCGCGGTGTTCGCCTGCGACAGGACGGACACGCCGGCCTGCTGCATGATCTGGCGGGACACCATCTCCGCGGAGAGCTGCGCGACGTCCGCGTCGCAGATACGCGACTCCGAGGCGCTCAGATTCTCGATGGAGACGCCCACGCTGCTGATCGCCGTCTCCATCTGGTTCTGGCGAGCACCGAGCTTCGCGCGGAACGTCGAGACCTGAGCGATGGCCGCGTCCACCGACTGGAGGAGCGTGTCCGCCTTCGCCGTCGTGGAGACCGCGTCGTTGTCCGCGATCAGCGTGTCGATCTCGCTACCACCGGTGCCCAGCGCGCTGGAACGCATGTCCGAGAACGCCAGCGTGATGTCGTCGCCGACCTCGGAGCCCACCCGGAACGAGGCGTTCGAGGAGGCCGTGGTGACGATGACGTCGCCGTCCAGGGCCGCAGCGATGTTGGCGGCCGTGTGCGAACCGGCGTTCGCGTCGTGCGTCAGCACGAAGCTCACACCCAGGTTCGAGAACGACACCGTCTGCTCCGCGTTCGCACCCATGGCCGTCAGGGTGACGGTCTCAGTCTGCGTCAGCGCACCGCTGGTGTAGGTCAGCGAGAGGTCGCCGCCCGTCGCGTCCGCCACCGTGTAGGTCGCGCCGCCCTCGGCGTTCCCGACGTCGATCGAGGTCACGGAGGTGGTGGCACCACCGTTGACGTACGTGTCGGTGTCGAGGTCCGTGGCGCCCGCGTTCACCGTGACCGCCAGCGAGCCGTTGAGCAGCGTCTGGCCGTTGAAGCGCGTACGCGTCGTGATGTTGTCGATCTCAGAGCGCAGCGCCACCATCTCCTCGCCGAGCGCCTGGCGGTCGGACGTCGAAAGGGTCGTGTTGCCGGCCTGCACCGCGAGCTCACGCACGCGCTGCAGGATGTTGTGGGTCTCGTTCAGCGCGCCTTCAGCCGTCTGAAGCATCGAGACGCCGTCCTGGGCGTTGCGCTGGCCCTGCTGCATGCCGCGGGTCTGCGCCCGCATCTTCTCGCTGATCGCCAGGCCGGCCGCGTCGTCGGCGGCGCGGTTGATGCGAAGGCCCGAAGACAGCTTCTCGAGGGTCTTGCCCATCTTTTCGTTGGTGACGGACAGGTTGCGCTGTGCGTTCAACGCCGAAACGTTGGTGTTGATGATCATAGCCATGGTTGGTTGGCCTCCTCAGCCGATGTATTCGCCGACATCCGTGTCGACCATGCTGGTGTCGTCGTCCCCGCTCGCGAACCGGAAGCGACTCCATAGCCATCATCGGCAGCCCGGCTCGCTCCCTTAGGGCCTTCACCGACGTTCTCCCAGACTTTTCCCGAGCGGGCCCACATGCTCGGGAACTCAGTGCTGAACGATCGCGATCCGCTGGGAAACCCTGATGGGGACGCGACAAGGTCGGCCGTAGCATCACCCCCATGAACCGCCTCGCCGTGTACGGATGGGATGAGGACGAGCCACGTCTGCTGGACGCGCTCCAGCGTGATGCGCTCTTCACGCTCGCCGCCGTCGGCGACCGGCACGCCTCCGCCCTCGTGCGCGCTCGTGCCGCGACGGGACGCCCCTGTTATCAGCACGCGCTGGAGATGTTCCGCACCGCGCGCTACGACGCGGCGCTGCTCGCCACGTCCGAGGGCGCGATGCAGGCGGCCCAGGCCGCGTCGACTGCCGGCGCCGCGGTCCTCCTGCTCGGCACGTGCGCCGATGGCGCCACGATCGTGGAGGCGTCGGAGGCCGCGCTGCGGGCGCGGGTCCCCTTTGCGCTGATGCGGCCGCGTCTACAGCAGGCGGGGCTCGTCTTCCTCCTGAACCTGGCCGCGTCAGATGCAGGATGGCGTCCGCGATTCCTCGACCTCTCAATCGCCGCGCCCACCGGCGCCACCGAGCTGTCCCGAGACGCCATCGCGCTCGCGAATCGACTGATGCAGACGACACCCAGCAGCGTCATCGGCGCCGCACTCGGCGACGACGAACTCGAGGGCTGCGACACCGTGACGGCGGAGCTCCGCTACACGGAGGTGCGCCTGGCGACACTGCGGGCGCGTACTTCGAGGGTCGAACGCGTGACGATCTTCGCCGAGTGCCCGCTGGGTGAACTGGAGCTGCACGCCGAAGGTGGCACAGCGACGTTGACGATGTCCCTGCGTGACGGCCGCAGCGAGACGTCGCGACTGACCGATGGCGACCTGTTCGCGGCGGAGGCCCAACGCGCGACGCGGGTGATCGCCGGCGACGCCTCTGACGCCCTGTTCGCGCCGCGGGATGGCAGCACCTTGCTCGCCCTGGAGCGGTCAATCCTCACCGCGCAGGTCGCGCTGGTGGAGGAACCCTCCAGCCGCTCGCACCTCGTGCTGATGGAGGGCCACGCCGTGGCTCCGTCGCGGCCGCTGGGTCACCTCCGCCTCGTCGGCGTGTAACTCCCACCGGCGGGCGTACCAGCGGTCGTGGGAGGGCTACTTCTTCTTCGCACCCTTTGTCGGCTTAGCCTCCACCACCTCGACGGTCGGCTCTTCGACGACCTTCGAGGTGACGACCTTCACCTTTTTCGGCCTCGGCGGGCTGGTCAGCAGCAAGGCGAGCACGAGGCCCATCGCCCCACCAAGCACGACATCCATCATCGCCGGCCTCCCACACGCTGTACCGCGATCATCGGCATCTCAACTGTCACGCCGCACCGGCAGTGTGAATCGATCATGCGTATATGCCGATGCACTGCGCCTATGCGGCATCCTCGGTACGATGGATGCGCCGAGCGGGGGCTTCGGAGGCGGTATGGGTTCGACTGGCGCGCGCCGCGTGCAACTGGCGCTCTTCACAATCATCGGTATCGCCGCCCTCGCGGCGGTCATCCTGATCACCAACGGCAGCCTGCCCGGCACCTCGGGCATCCGGCTGTTCGCCGGATCGAGCCCCCAGACGCGCCAGAGCGAGCTCGGTGGCGGGGCCGGCGGCGCGGGTGGCCCCTCTCGCGTGGCGGATAGCGTTGACGCATTCACGAAGAAGCACGGCGACCCGCCCGACGCGACCTATGGACGCATCCGCATCCCCTCGATCTCCGTGAACGCGCCGCTGTCCTACCGAGCCGTGACCGGCTCAGTCATGCCGGAGCCGAGCGGGCCGACGGACGTGGCGTACTACGACATGGCGAAGTTCCCCGGGCTGGGCGGCGTGCCCGGCGCCGGGGGAAACGCCATCTTCGGTGGCCACGTGGATCTGCGCCGGCCGATCGCGTACGCGGGCAACGCGGAGTACCAGGGCCCCGCCGTGTTCTGGGCGCTGGACAAGCTCCGCCCGGGCGACGTGATCGAGATCCACTACAAGGGCAAGACCTACAAGTACCTCGTCACCTCCGCAACGGAGTACAACGCCGAGAAGACGGACTGGGGCAAGGTCTGGAACGGCGATGTGAAGAAGGACACGATCACCCTCTTCACCTGCGGCGGCGTCTTCGACACGGCAACGCATGAATACAGCGTGCGCCTCGTCGTGAAGGCCGAGCGCGCGTAGGACCGGGGCCTCAGGCGCGGGGCTGGCCGAGCCCGTACCCCGCCATGACGTGCCCGTCGTGCCACTCCGGATCCGCCTCCAGGCATGAGCGGAACCGCCGGTAGACCGCATCCATGTTGGGGCGCTCTGCGTTCGCCCGGTAGGACTCCGGGCTGTCGAAGACCACCACCATCCACACGTCCAGCGGATCCGTGTCGGACTGGAAGAAGGCCGTGGACATCCACCCCTTCAGCTGCTCGTGCACCAGCGCATCGAACTGCGCACGAAACAGCGCCTCCGCCCCGGGCCGCATCCGCATCCGCGCCACCGTGCCGTACATGACCTGCCTCCTCGCTCCTGACTGGCCGCGAGTGTAGATCGACGGCGTGCCCGGGGGTGGACGCAGAACGGGGGCCGATTGCTCGGCCCCCGTTCCGTTGCCTTCGAAGAGCTGTCCTTCGGGACAGCCGGATCGAGCTACTTGGTCTTCCAGGTCCCGTACGACCACTCGACACCCGGCGGGTAGTTGCCGGGCATCGGGAAGTTGCGGAGCTTGGAGTTGTACGCCGAGTAGCTGAGCGGCGTGGGCCGCTGCATCATCGGCAGGTGCTTCTCCCAGAGGAGCGTCTGAATCTTGCGCGACTTCTCGAACGCCGCGGCGTCGTCGAGGGTCTGCTTCAGGTCGTCCAGCTGCTTCGTCACCTCGGCGTCCTCGAAGTTGGAGCCGTTGCGGTTGCCGCCCTTGAGGTACGGGGCGAACAGGTGCTCGTGCCAGTTCGGGATGCCGTAGGTGGTGGTGAACATCTCCTGGTAGCCGCCACCGGGGCCGGCCGCACCGAGGTACATCTTCGGGAGGAAGATGCTGTAGTCCTCGGTCTTCAGCGTGGTCTTGATCCCGAGGTTCGTCTCCCACTGCTTCGACATCAGCTGCAGCTGGACGCTGTCGGTCGTGCCGCTCGAGTTGTAGTAGTACTCGACCGTCATGCCCGCCTTGCCGCCGGCAGCCTCGAAGAGCTTCTTCGCCTCCGCGGGGTCGTACTTGAAGACGTTGTTCGCCTTGATCTCGTCCTGCGTGTAGGCCATCTTGCCGAAGTCGACCGGCACGATGCCCGTCCACTTGCCGGACGCCTGCAGCGTCTGGTCGATGTACGCCTGGCGGTCGAACGCCTTCGACATCGCGAGACGCAGACGGTAGTCCGCGAACTTCGGGTTCTTCATGTTCCACGAGGTGTTCGTGGTGGACGCCGAGATGTTCTCGTACGTCGTCACCGTCGGGCCCTCGAGGCTCTTCACGTCAGCAGGCGAGAGCGCGCCGCTGTCGATCCAGTCGACCTGGTTCGTCTTGAGCGCCGCGTTGCGCGTCGCCGCGTCGGTGATGACCTTCACCAGGTAGCGGTTGAACCAGATGTTCTTCGCGTCGACGTAGTCCGGGTTCTTCTTGAACGTCGAACCCTCGCCCTGGAGGTACTGCTCGTGAATGTACGGGCCCGGGCCGATGGCCTTGGTCTTGTAGTCGTTCTCGATCTCGGGCGGGCTGATCAGCGCGGTCTCCGCGGCGAGCGAGGAGACGAGGTAGCGCGACGGAGCTTTCAACTTGAGGACAACGGTGTACTTGTCCGGTGTCTCGATCGTGCTGATGTCGCTAAAGCGGTTGCCGAAGGTGCTCTTCGGGTGCTTCATGTAGCGATCGAGCGAGAACTTCACGTCCGCAGAGGTGAACTCGCGGCCGTTCAGCGGAGCGATGTTCTGGTACTTCACGCCCTGCTTGAGCTTGAAGGTCATCGTCTTGCCGCCGTCGGCGTTCTCCATCGACTGCACGACGTACGACGGGATCCACTTGACCGATGCCGGCGACTTCGGGTCCTCCAGGGTGGAGAACAGCAGGCGCGGGTACACCAGGCCAATGCGCTCGGGGATGGTGTAGACGTTGGCGTCGAGCGGCTCGAGGCTCACGGCGTCGCGCGTCTGCACGAGGACGAAGGACTCGCTCATCTGCGGCTGCTCGCCCGTGGCGGTCGCTACGCTCTTCGCGGGCGCCGTGCTCGGGGTGCCGCCGGTCGCGGGCGCGCTGTCGCCACCACCACAACCGATCAGCGCCGCACCGGCAAGGCCCATGCCGCCGACCGCGGCACCACGCAGGACGGAACGGCGGCTGACCGCGCGGTTCCTCCTGTACTGTGACTCTGTCATCTTTCCCTCCGGGGACTCGACGGGGCTGTTGCGCCAAGGTCGCTGGAGCGAAAGGGCAACCCGTCAAACGTGAGTGTAATACTTAACGCGCTAGCGATAAGTCAATGCCAGCCCCGGGCCCCAGACGCGGAACAGCCCGCCGACCCCTCGGTGGGGTCGACGGGCCGCCGACGAAACGGGACTCGAAGTGTCCTAGCGGGTGAGCGTCGCGACCGTATTCGCGCTCAGGCCCGCCGGGAAGCTCGCCTTGAACTGGTCCTTCAGGAACGTCGGCCCGCCCACCACGAGCAGGCGGTACGTGCCGCTGACATCCTGCACCCACGCCCCGGTCGCCTTCGCCGCGGACGAAGCGCCTTCGAGCTGGTCGACCGTGCCACCACCGAAGATCACCAGCGCCTGCCCCGACGGGCTGAAGACCGGCGCGGCGACGAAGGCGCCAGTGCCGCCCGCAGGCGGGGTGGTGACCGGGGGCGTCGTGACCGGAGGCGTGGTCACGGGCGGGGTGCCCGCCGACGGAGTGCCGGTGAACGTGAACCCACCCGCCAGACGGGCGGTGAACCCGCCGGCCTGCGTGACGGCAACCGTCGAGGCCCCGGAGAGCCCTGCAGGCGTCGTGGCGACGATCTGGTTCGAGCCGATCACCGTCGTGCTTGCGGCCGGGACGCCATCGAACGTCACCCACGAGCCAGGGTTGAACCCAGATCCGCCGATGGTGACGATCGTGCCGCCGGCGGCAGGGCCGGTGCTCGGCGAGACGGTGTAGACACCCATCCCGCCACCACTCTCGTAGGTGAAGCCGTTCGACAGCGTCGACGTCCCGCCGTCGTTGTTGACGATGGTCACCGCCACTGGCCCCAGCACGTTCGAGGGCGTCCGCACGAAGACCGAGGACGACCCGTTCCAGTTGACGACGGTGCCCGGCACCCCGCCGAAGTACACGGTGGCACCGCCGGAGATGCCGATACCCGTCAGGTTGAGCTGCGTACCGCCCTGACTCGGACCCGACGCGGGCGACACGCCGGTGATCACGGGGAGCACCGAACCGGCTGCAGGGCCGTAGCTGTAGCCCTGGTCGCGCCCGCCCGCCTCCCCGGACGGATTGGTGACGGTGACCCGCACGGAGCCCAAGCTGCCCGGCGGCGTGACGGCGACGATCTGCGTCGAGTTCACATAGAGCACGGATGACGCCGAGGCGTCTCCGACCTTAACCGTTGCGCCCCTGAGAAACCCGTTGCCACTGATGCTGACCATGGTCCCGCCCGCGATCGCGCCGCCGCCCGGAGTGACGCCGGAGACACTGATCCCGGCCTGGTACGTGAACCCCGCGGTCTTCGAGAGCCGCGTGCCATCAGGGTTCACGACGGTCACCGCGACCGGCCCGCTCACGTTTGCCGGCGTCCTGGCGAAGATCGCCGAGGAGCCCAGCGGGTTCACCGTCGCCGCCGGCACATCACCGAAGTAGACACGGACGGCGGGCGAGAAGCCGGTGCCGACGATCGTGACGTTCGAGCCACCGGAGTTCGGCCCGGACGGCGGATCGACGCTGGTAATGGCAAGCGGGTTCTCGAACGCGGTGTAGAAGAAGCCGCTGTTGAGCGAGGCGACTCCGCCGTCCGGGTTCCTCACCAGCACGTTCGCGCCACCGCCGGTCGTCGTGGTCGCGGCGGGCGTGGTGAGCGTGACCTGCGTGGCGCTCACGCGGACGACAGCGCTGGCCGGAAACGCACCGATGAACACCTCCACGCCCGGAAGGAAGTCCGTCCCGGTGATCGTGACGAAGGTGCCACCCAGCACGGATCCCTGCGACGGGGCGATTGACGTGATCGTGGGGTTGGTGGCCGCGCGTGCCTGCGTGGGGAGCCCGAGGGAGAGCAGCACTCCCAGCGCGGTGAAGGCCACGACGAACCCGACCTGGTAGCGCCGTAGTGCGCCCATGGGACCTCCGGTGATGCGGAATCAGGGAATGCGTTGCCGGGATGATAACGCGAGACCCCTCGGACGGTCACCGCGAGTCCGGCGGGGCGGCCCGGACGCAAACGCGGGGGCCGATTGCTCGGCCCCCGCTGATATGACTCGAAGCCCGCAGCTCAGGATCGCGCGAGCCGGGCAGCCGGCTTGAGCGCGAACAGACACGTCCTAGATGACGCCGCCCTCGCGCAGACGGTTCATCTCCTGCGAGTCGATGCCCAGGATCTCGCCGAACACGTACTCCTCGTGCTCCTTCAGGATCGGCGCGCGGCCAGTGTTGTCGGCGGGAGTGCGGGACAGGCGCGGTGGGTACCGCTCCATCTCGAACTCGCCGACCTCCGGGTGCGCGATCACCGGGTACATCTCGCGTGCGCGGAGCTGCGCGTCGTACTCCACGCGGTCCTCGGCGTTCTGAATCGGCACGGCGATCACGCCGACCTGCTGGAGCACCGTCATGATCTCGTAGCGACGTCGAGGCGCCGTCCACGTGGAGATGATGTCGTCCAGCACGTCCTGATTGGCGCGGCGGTCGGCCATCGTCACGAAGCGCGGGTCACTCAGGAGCTCGGGCTTGCCCATGACGGCGCAGAGCGATTCCCACTGCTCTTGCGTCTCGCAGGCGATGAAGACGAACCAGTCCTGCCCCTGCCGGTCAATGCCCGCGCAGCGGTAGGTGTTGTGCGGCGCGACCTCCGGCCAGATCGAGCGGTTGCCCGGCGGGAAGTCCGGGCGACGGGTCGGGCGTCCGTTGACCTGGTAGTCGAGGAAGAACGGGCCGAGCATCGCCATCGCGGCCTCAGTGACCGCGTAGTCAACGTAGACACCCTCGCCCGTCCGCTTCATGCGGAGCAGGCCCATCATCATGCCGAGGCCACCACACCAGCCGCCGGTGACGTCCATGTAGGAGTAGCCCCAACCGGCGGGGTTCTTGCCCGGGAGGCCGGAGGAGAACGTGAGGCCCGAGGACGCCTGCGCGGACGGCCCGTACGAGCGGTAGGAGCCCCACTCACCCTTGTGCCCGTAGCCGGAGAGGCTCAGGTACACGAGCTTCGGGTTGATCTCCTTGAGCCGGTCCCAGCCGAGCCCCCACGAGTCGAGGACGCCGCCGCTGAAATTCTCGCTGAGCCCGTCGCTGGTCGCGATGAGCTTCTCGAGGAGCTGCATGCCCTCGGGGTGCCTCGTGTTGAGGTTGATCGCCAGTTTGCCGGCGTGCAGGTGACTGAAGTTTGGCGTCGTGTAGTAGGCCGGCGAGTCCGGCGCGTCGCGGAACGCGATCTGGTTCTTCGCTGCGTCCCCGTAGACGGGACGAAACTCGAACCGGTGGTCGTCCGGCCGATGCGGCGGCTCGATGTGAATGACCTCGGCGCCGTAGGGAGTCAGCATGCGTGTCGCCCACGGCCCGACCGTCTTCCACGAGAAGTCGACGATGCGGACACCCGTCAGGAAGCCCTGCGGCAGTTGCGGCTTGGAGGTCATCGGACCACTCCCGTCTTCGTCATCGCCTCGATCGTTCGGTCGTCGATGTCGAGGTCGTTCTTCAGGATGGCACTGGTGTGCTCGCCGAGGTGCGGCGCGCGGCTCTTCGGCCGCGTGCCCAGCAGGTCGTTCGTGTGCAGCGCACGCGGGTAGAGGATCGTCTTGCCGATCTCCTCGTGCTCGATCGGCTGCCAGTAGTCACGCTGCTTGTAGTGATCAAGGTCGAGGTTCTCCTCGGCGGCGCGGATGACGGCCCAGGCCATGCCCAGCGACTGCCCGCGGTGGAACGCCTCATCGGACGTGACTTTCGACAACAGCCGGATGATGCCCTCGTGGATCTCGTCGCCGTTGCGCAGGCGGTCGGCGCGATAGAAGTCGTCGCGCCACTTCGCGTCGGAGAGCTCCTCGGCGACGCCGACCTCCTCCATCCACTTGACCATCTGCACCCAGGCGTTCAGCGGCATCTGCGGCATGGTGACCTGCACGAGCTTGCCGTCCGAGCACATGATCTGGCTCGTCGGGCGGTACTTCACCGCCGCGTGCTGGCCGGTCTGGCGCAGCGCGGCCTGGTTGTACCAGAGCCAGTAGG
>CAMDAY010000023.1 GCA_945888895.1 Dehalococcoides mccartyi
TCCTTGGCGTAGCGCTTCCAGCTCTCGACGACGTCCTTCGCGTTCACCTGGCGGCCGTTCAGCGGCGCCTTCTGGTCGAACTTCGCGGCGGGGCTCAGCTTCAAGAGAAGCGTCAGCGGGTCGGGCTGCTCGAAGCTCTGCACCAGGTCGCCGACGAGCTTGCCCTGAGCCGGCTCGCCATTGCCGGGCTCGAAGGTGAAGAGCCGGCTGTAGACCAGCGAGGTGTAGGCGTCGATCAGACCGCCGCCGGTGCGGAACGGGTCGAGCGTGTCCGGGTTCTTCTGTTCGGCGTAGCGAAGGGTGCCGCCCGATCGGGGCTTTTCGCTCGACGCTCCGGCTGTCGCGATCGCCGCGCTACCGCCCCCGGGGGCCGCGCGATTGGCGCTGCAGCCGACCAGCGCCGCTCCGGCGAGACCGAGCGCGGTCGCTCCCGCGGACGCGAGCAGCCCACGACGCGAGATCCTGATTGCGTTGGCGTTTGGCATCGCATCCTCTGTTCCCACTGGCAAGAGTGACTACGGGTGTGATTCTGAAGTATATGGAGCAGCACGGTCAGTGCAATATGCACGTTCCGGAGCAGATTGACCCGGCGCGGCATGCCAGGCGTGATTGACCGCACGGGCGTCAGGTCGCTACTACTGCACTGGCGTTGGCGCTTCCTGCCACGCAGGTGATCGAGAGAAGGAGTGGCCATGGCGCTAGAAAGCGTGCTTGGTCGAGTCAACATCGTCGGGATCGGTGCGACGCGGCAGGGCAAGTTGCCCGAGTACTCTGCCGACGACATCGCCGTGCTCGCGTTTCGGGAGGCGCTCCGCGATAGCGGTCTCCAGAAGTCGGACATTGATGGATTGCTGGTGCAGCGCTCCTACGGGGACGCGGGCGACATTAAAGAGATCGGTCATCGGCTCGGGCTAGAGCCCGTGGTCGGCGACAGCGTCGGGCACCACGGCGAGGCGGTGCACAAGGCCGCCATGCTCGTCGCCAGCGGGATGTGCAAATACGTCGCAGTGGTCTACGGGACAAACCAGCGCACGAACCGCAACCGCTTCGGCCGCAACGTCTACCACATGGGCGGGAACTTCGATGAGGTCTACGGCCTCTCGAACCCCGGCGCGACCGCCGCCTTCAACTACCGGCGTCGGATGGCGGACTTCGGTGCGACCGAGGAGCAGCTCGGGGCCATCGCAGTGGCGCAGTCGAAGGGCGCGTCGCTGAACCCCCTGGCCGTGTACCGCGATGCACTCACGATCGACGAGTACATGGATCAGCGGTACGTGATCGCTCCGCTGCGCATCGTCGACTTCTGCATGGTCAGCGATGGCGGCTTCGCGATGATCTTCACGTCGCCGGAGCGCGCGCGCGATCTGCCGAAGCCCGGCCCGACGATCGTCGGC
The DNA here is from genome assembly GCA_945888895.1 of Dehalococcoides mccartyi. Lineage (GTDB taxonomy): Bacteria > Chloroflexota > Dehalococcoidia > UBA2979 > UBA2979 > SHYQ01. The sequence continues at coordinate 1,395 of CAMDAY010000023.1, forward strand.
ATGGGCGCTCAGGCGAGTTTCCTCGAGCTGGATCATCCCCGTGCCATGTACCACCCGTCGCAACTCCCGAACGCGAAGATGTTGTGGGACAACACCGACGTGAAGCACGAGGACGTCGACGCGCTGTACGTGCAGGACGCGTACACGCCGAACGTCTTCTCCGCACTGGAGAACTACGGCTTCTGCGAGTTCGGTACCGCGCACGAGTGGGCGCAGGGCGGACGCATCGAACTGGGCGGGGAACTCCCGGTGAACGTGCACGGAGGCCAGAACCGCTTCTCCTACATGGTCGGCTGGCACAATACCTACGACGCCGTCACCCAGCTGCGGAACGAGGCGATGGAGCGCGAGCGCCAGGTGCCGGACGCGAACACCATCATGGTCACGGTGAGCACCGGCCACTGGCAGTCCACGTGGTCGATGATCTACAGGAACGAACGATGAACGAGTACGACAAGCCCATGCCGATCGTCACGGACCTCAACCGCCCCCACTGGGAGGCGGCGAAGGAACATCGATTCGTGATTCAGAAGTGCAGCGACTGCGGGCATGTCTGGTTCCCGCCGATGTCGATCTGCAATGTCTGTCTCTCCGATCGGATCGAATGGGTCGACTCGAAGGGGACCGGCAAGGTCCACTCGTTCATCGTCTACCACCAGGCGTGGCTGCCGGGCTGGCTGAAGGTCACGCCGTACAACGTCGCGATCATCGAGCTCGACGAGGGGCCGCGTTTCGTCAACAACATCGTCGGGATCGAGAACGACGACATCCAGGTCGACATGCCGGTCCGGGTCGTCTTCGAGGACGTCACCTCGGATACCACGATTCCGCGATTCACTCCCCTCACCGCCTAGCGCAGTCCGCATCATGGCGGGGTATGCTGCCGTCCGTCGCAAGCGTCCGACAAGGAGACCTCTTCAATGGCCGGTTCAAACCAGAAGCAATTCGACATCAACTCAGTGCCGAAGTACCGCGACCTCCCGCTGCTCGAGGGCACCGAAGAGCGTCATGCGTGGGACGTGTTCGGACCGGGTGACAACCTCGGCACGATCAACTACCTCACTCCGGAGCACGTGCTGGAGAGCATGAAGCTGGTGAAGCGCGGCGTCTCCTTCAACCTCGACCTGCCGCTGGATCAGCCGGAGCGTCCGCAGGACGGCAGCGAAGGCCGCGTGTCGTACACGCACAACATCTACCGCACCCGCGGTGGTGGCGACGACTCGCTCGACAACTTCTACCTGCAGTCGTCGAGCCAGTTCGACTCGCTGGCACACGTGCGCTTCGGATCGCGCGGCTTCTACCAGGGGGTGACGGACGAGGAACTCGACACCGGCCGCCTCGGCATCGACCACTGGTCACAGCACGGCATATCCGGACGCGCAGTCCTCATCGACCTCCCGCGATTCGTCGGCCCGAGCTTCGATGTCCACCAGCGCACGGCGATGGACGGACCGATGCTTGAGGCGATCGCGAAGAAGCAGGGCGTCGAGTTCAAGCCAGCGGATATCGTGCTGCTGCGCACTGGCTGGATGGAGTGGTACCTCAACTCGAAGGACCAGGGCCCGGGCCGCATGAACGTCACCGACCCGCAGCCTGGCCTCGACGGCATGCGCGAGACGGCCGAGTGGATGTGGGATCACAAGATCACGTTCTTCGCGGGCGACAACATCGCCTGCGAGGCGCTGCCTCCGGTGCCGCTGAACTTCCAGCACCGCCGCATGATCCCGCTGTTCGGCATGACGATCGGTGAGATCTGGGACTTCGAGGAACTGGCTGAGGACTGCGCTCGCGACGGAGTGTACGAGATGTTCCTGGTGGCGAAGCCGCTCAACCTCCCGCGCGGCGTGGGTTCGCCGATCAACGCACTCGCCTTCAAGTAGACCAGCGGTATCTCGGCACCTGGCCGGCCCCGGCGGCACGCGCCGCTCGGGGCCGGCCAGGTGCCGAGGGTCTTGAATCCCGTGGAGCCCGCGCGACGGTACGGACGTCGACCCGCGCCGTGCGCACAACGCGTCCCCTCGAGTGAGGCGATCGAGGTGAGAGGGGAGGTGCCTCAAGATTGCTGAGGCGCCTCAGCCTTTCGCCACCATGCCCGAACGTCGGCATATGTTCCGGAGCGACGAACTGTCCCTCGGATGCCCCTCCGCGATACGACGGGTCACGCCGAGACGGCGACCAGCGCGTCCACGTTGCTCAGCAGCGGCGTGAGGGTGGTGACCAGCGCAGCAGCGTCGAGGCCGCGCAACTGTAGGCGAGGTGCCTGCCACGTACAAAGGATGTGTCCGAATTTGCGGACAGCAGCCTCAATTGGGCATCATGTCCGAAAATATGGACATGCGGGCGCCCAAGGCGTATTGTCCGGATATCTGGACAGCCTGACGGAGGTGATCCGTTCATGGATGACGACCGCCCGTTCCGTATCTACTCACCCGAGTCTCTTGGGGTGGCGATTAAGCACTACCGCCATCTCTCCGGCCTGTCACAGGCGGAGCTAGCCGAGCGAACCGGGCTCAACCGGACATACCTCTCCAGCCTTGAGCAGGGGCGCGAGACCGAGCAGGTCCGTCGCCTCCTTAGGGTGCTCCAGGAGCTTGGCGTTCGGATGACGCTCCAGAAGGCTGACTGGTAATGCCTGAGCGACTCGCCGTCTGGCTCTATGGCGTTCACGTAGCCGACATAGAAGAGGACGGTGGCAGGCTGAGTCTGACCTACACGGACGACGCGCTTGTGCGGTTCGATGCCGGCACGCCACTCCTCTCGTTGCGTCTGCCGCTGGTGGCTCAGCGCTTCGACCATCAGGTCGTGCGGGTGTTCCTCGACGGCCTACTGCCGGAAGATGATCAGCGACGCATCGTGGCACAGGAGCTCCGGCTCCTGGCTGACAACACCTTCGGGCTGATCCAAGCACTCGGCCGCGATTGCGCCGGGGCGATCGTGATTGCCCCAGAGGATGAACCTCCGCCACCCACTGCAACGACGCTCGCGGCCGCTCCCCTTGACGACGCTGCCCTGGAGCACCTTGTCGCGAATCTCCGGACGGCCCCTCTCGGCGTCGGTGATCGCGTGCGCCTCTCGCTGGCTGGCGTTCAGGAGAAGCTCCTGCTCACTCGTCTTCCCGACGGGCGCTGGGGTCAACCCGTTGATGGGACGCCCTCCACCCACATTCTCAGGCCCGCGCTTCGAGGCTTCGACAGCAGCGTAGAGAACGAGATGTTCTGCATGCGGCTCGCAGGACACCTTGGATTCGCGGTCGCACGAGTGGAGACGATCACGGTTGCTGGCAGACCGATCCTTGCGGTCGAACGGTATGACCGGCACGTGCATTCCGATGGCACCGTTGAGCGAATTCATCAAGAGGACATGTGCCAGGCGCTTGGCTACCCGCCAACACGGAAGTACGAGGACAACAACGGCCCTGCCCTGCGTCAGATTGCTCGTCTCCTACGGGACGCCGCTGGCCGGGACGCCGTCGAGTCGCTGTTCCGCGCGACGGTGCTGAACCTGATCATTGGGAACGGCGATGCCCACGCAAAGAACTTCTCCCTCCTGTACACCCCAACCGGTTCCGTACGACTCGCCCCGCTCTACGACGTGATGTCGAGCCGCGTCGATGGCTTCCCGAAGTTCGCGATGAAGATCGATGGCGAAGACCGGATGGATCGGATCACTCCGGAGCATCTGCTCGATGAGGCAGGGGCGTGGGGGATCGCGAGGATCTCGGCGATCGCGCTGCTCGCGGATATCGCTCAGCGCACCGCATCGGCAGCTGAGGCGGCCAGTGCCGAGGTCGTGGGAGTCCCGGACGGGCTGCGACCGTTGATCGACGCTCAGCTTGCCATCTTCGGAGCAGATCTGACCTAGTTAAGGCAACGTGGCGGGGCACATCTGAACCTAAGTACATGGGAGTCAAGCGTCGCCATCACTGTTCCGAAACGACGAAATGCGCTCAGTCCCGTTCCGCTCGCTGGTGCAGTTTGGAGCATGACAGCGGACTATGCGTCTTGGCTCGACCGGCGGACGTCCTGCTCGCGGTGACGCGCCCTATGCCTTCTCGAATACCGGCAACCGGAACGGTCCTGAGCGATCCGCGCAGTCGAGAACGGTCACGCGCACGGCAAGACCATCTTGATCTCGTCGTGCGGGGTGCCCTTCGCGTCAATAACTGGAGCCATGGACCGGCTTCCGAGTGTGAACGAGTCGCTACGCCTGAGCTGAGGGATCGGTGTCGGTGCGCTCGGACGGGTGGTAGTGGGCGAAGTTGTCGAGCGCGCGCTGGACCATGGGGCGGCGACGCTGGCCTTCGGGTTTGCGAAGGCCGTAGTCCGGATCGGCCTCGCCGGTTGAGGACAGCACGTACAGGTTGAAGGCGTCTCGGATGTGCGCTGTGAAGCCCTGCGCGTCCTCAGCCTGGTTGATCGCCTGCTTCGTCATCCACAGCTGGAACGGATCGTTCTCCGCGACGCGCGCGGCATACGCCATGACCTCTGCGTCCAAGTCGGCGTGCGGGATGACACGGTTCACGAAACCGAGGTCGTGGGCTTCCTGTCCGGAGAGGAAACGGGATTCGAACAGGATCTCCTTCGCCTTGCGCGATCCGAGATCCCATGGGACGGAGAAGTACTGGAAGTTCGTGGGGAGGAACATCGCGTCGTCGGCCGCAAAGATGATGTCGCATGCCGAGGCGATCGCCCACCCGGCGAAGATGCAGTACCCGTTCACGGCCGCGATGGTCGGCTTCTTGAGGCTTCGCCACCGCAGGTTCATCTCGATGTTTAGGTCATACATCCGCGCGTACCGGCCACGCAGACCCTCCTGTGGCGGTCGCGCTTGGCGATCCGCGAGTTCCTCGGGCGTCCCAAGATCGTGTCCGGCAGAGAAGTGGTCACCGCCGCCGGTCAGCACCACGACCCCCGTGTCGAGGTCTGCCTCGGCCACGAGGAACGCGTCGTTGAGCTCCTCGCTCAACCGGCGGCTCTGGGCGTTCCGCACTTGCGGTCGGTCGAGGATCAGGCGGCGCACGCGACCGATCTGCTCGGTGCGAATGTACTGGTAGTCCACTAGCCGCCTCCTACCGCTTCGTCGGGCGGCCCGCTGCCGCTGATGCCCCGCCGGATCAGGTCATCGACCTCATCGGCGCTCATGCCGAGGAGTTCCGCGAACACCTCGTGGTTGTGCTGCCCCTGCAGCGGCGCGTGTCGCACTATAGTGGCGGGCGTGCGACTGAAGTGCATAGGCAGCGCGGCCTGCAGGCGTGTTCCCGCCTCCGGGTGATACACCGCGCGCACCACGCCGCGCTCGCGCAGGTGCGCGTCCTGCGCTACCTCGCGTGAGTCGAGCACCGGCGCCGCGAGCACGCCGACGCTCACGAGGCGGGCGACGAGATCATCCCGCTCGTGCGCCGCAGCCCACTCCGCGATCGCCGTGTCGAGCGCATCCTCATGCACCTTCCGCGCGCGGTTGGTGGCGAATCGCTCATCCATCGCCCACGCCGCATTGTCAGTCAGCTCGCAGAGCGCGCGCCACTGCACCTCGTCCTCGCAGGCGAGGGCGATCCAGCGTTCCTCGCCGAGCGTCGGGTAGATGCCGTGGGGCGCGAACGACGTGTGGCGATTCGCGAGCCGACGACGCGGCGTGCCGTTCGTCGTGAACTCCAGCGCGGCATCACCCACGACCGAAAGGTTTGCTTCCTGCATGGACAGGTCGATCCACTGCCCCTGCCCCGTGCACTCGCGGTGGTGCAGTGCAGTCGTGAGGCCCAGCAGGCCGTAGAGTCCCGCGATCGGGTCGGGGTACATCTGTCCGGAGTTCAGCGGCGGGCCGTCGAGGTATCCAAGCAGCGCGGACTGCCCGCTCGTGGGCTCGATCGTCCCACCGATGCCGGGCACGTTCGACCACGGCCCGGTGGCGCCGTACGCGGACAGACTCGCGAGGATGATGTCCGGCTTGAGGGCTTGAAGATCCGCGAACCCGATGCCGAGGTTCCTCATCACTCGCGGGGAGAAATTCTCCACGATCAGGTCGGCGAGTGGGACGAGTCTGCGAAACACCGCGAGTCCGTCTGGTTCGCTGAGGTCGATCGTGATGCAGCGCTTGTTCAGGCTGACGGCGTTGTACAGGTAGTTCAGATTCCATGGGTGCTCTGCGGTGGGAACATCCCGCAGCCCGAGCGGGATCGGTGCGCCGTAGTCGCCGCGCCAGGAGTCCGGCCGGCGGCGCACCTCAACCTGGATCACGTCTGCACCCATCATGCCGAGGAGTGCCGTGCACCAATTCCCGCCCCATGCCTGGGTCAGCACGATCGCCCGTGTCCCGAGGAGTGGGCCGGCAGCGGGTGGGGTCATCGCTCGGTCTCGACTTCCGCGAGGATCGCAGCGCTGTCCGCGCCCGGCGAGGTGGCGTGTCCTCCCATGTCGAACGGCGTCGCGCTCAGGCGGAACGGCGCCCCCGGCACGTCCACATCCTCGCCGCCATCCGAGGAGACCCAGAACCCGCGCGCCCGAAGATGCTCGTTCTGCGCGAGTTCTGCCATGGTCAGGACGGGACCAGCGACGACCCGACGGATCGCGAGCTCATCGAACAGCTCGGCCTTGCCCCACTGCCCCATCGCCTTAGCGACGCGCGTGACGTACTCGTCCCGGTGTTCCTGGCGGTAGTGCATCGCCCCCCACCGGGGGTCGTCGGCGAGATCGGTGAGTTCCAGCAGGTTCATCGCATCCCGCCAGAAGTGCGCTCGCGACAAGGTCAACGCAAAGTGCCCATCCCTGACCGGTACCGGCCCACCGAGCAAATCGCTTGGGTCCCGACGGCGCACTGGCACGCCGCTGTACTCCGTGCCGAGCAGTGGTGGCGCGAACATGCCGGCAAGCACCTCGACCTCCGCGACGTCCACCTCCTGCCCCTCGCCCGGGTGGCGATCGCGATGGAATAGCGCGGCAGCAATCGCGCTCGCAGCGGCGATCCCCGTGCATAGAGACGCGCCCCACGCGGCGGGTTTCAGCGGACTGCGCGTGCTGTATCCATTGATCGAGGCCCACCCGCTGCGAGCCGCCGCGGTGAGGTCGTTGCCCTGTGTCTCGGCGAGCGGGCCGGTCATGCCGTGTGCTGTCACGTGCGCCATCACCAGTGCCGGTGCACGTAGGTCGGCGTACCGCAGTCGTCGAGCGGCGAGTTCCGATGGGCGTGCCGATGACACGACGACATCCATCCGTGCCGCGATCTGACGCGCACTCTCCTGGCCTTCGGCGGTGTCCAGATTCAGCGTCAGTGAGCGTTTGCCGGCCAGGACGTATGTCGAGAGGATGCTGACGCCTCTCGCGTCCTTCGGATCGAGCGCGCGGGTGGGATGTCCCGCGGGAGGCTCCAACATGACGACGTCCGCACCAAGCCCCGCCAGCAGTCGCGTGCACCACGCGCCGGCGACAGTGGTAGAAACATCGAGCACGCGAACGCCGTGAAGTGCTGAAGGCATGAACAGCCTGCCCCATGACAAGTGCGCAGCGTCGCCATCGCCTCATCAGCGCCGACAACTGCACCGGTCGATCCTACGCCGCTAGCCACACTTCAGTGCCCCGCCGTGTGTAGGCGTTCCGTGAGAACGTCGGAACGATACACCCCGCGAGAAGTCGACGCGGGCTCGGCTGCGTTCGAGCAAGCGGTGCGGAATCATCCGATGACCGCGCTGCGGCCACGGTGCATCGTGTCAGTGGCGAGCCCGAACCTGGCCGAAGTGATGCGTGATCGGTATGTCCGTTTGACGCTCACAAACGGACTGCAGGATGGCGGATTCCGTTTCCGTCGTGCTTTCGCGGTCTGGGAGGGTGGACGCCGGGCAGAGAGGTTGCGCGCGATAGGGCCGTCTGCTAGCTAGCCGGTCGTGTGCGCCGTTGCAGGCGTCAGGGGGCGGAGGCGAGTTGCATGGCGGCATTTCGACTCCGGGCTTCGGCGTAGGCTGCCATCATTCTTCGCCGGCTTTCGGCGATGTCAACGATCGGCGGTGGATAGCCCGCCCTCGACTCTGCGCTTAGCTTCCACGGCTCATGGATGTCCCTACCGGAGATTGCCGCCAGTTCAGGCACCCAACGGCGGACATATTCGCCTGTGGGGTCAAACCGCCGTCCCTGGAGCACCGGATTGAAGACTCGGAAGTAGGGTGCTGCATCCGTACCGGTACCGGCGACCCACTGCCAGCCACCGTTGTTCGATGGAGGATCCCCGTCCAGAAGCTGATCCATGAACCATTGCTCGCCGATTCTCCAGTCGCACAGGAGGTTTTTCACCAGGAATGACGCGGTCACCATCCGGGCGCGGTTGTGCATCCATCCCGTGTGCAGGAGCTGCCGCATCCCTGCGTCCACGAAGGGGAAGCCGGTGCGGCCTGCCTTCCATGCCTCGATATCGTCGGTGGCGTTGACCCAGTGGATGCGCCGGAGTCGCGGGTTGAACTCCTCGCGCAGCACCTCCGGTCGGCGATATACAACGTCCATGTAGAACTCTCGCCAGAGCAGCTCATCAAGCCACCGGCTCGCGCCGCCTCGTTCGTCCTCGGAACCGCGTTCCACGGCTCGCTTAGCCGCCAGCCGCGACGAGAGCATGCCGAACTTGAGATACGGCGACAGTGCAGCGGTGGAGTCGAGATCAGGGCGGTCACGCTCCTTGGGATACCCGTCAATCCGTTCTATGGTGAACTCATCGAGGCGCCTCAGCGCCTCCGTCTCCCCCGCAGGGAATCCACGCACAGGTGCAGCCACAACGTCGATGCCGAGGATGCCGTCGGGAACCGCGGGTAGCTGGGTCGGCGGCGCGATCGGGTCTGGAAGAGGGGTCGAGAGCCAGGCGCGACGGAAGGCACCGAACACGGAGTAGCCGGATCCGTCCGGCTTAGAGACTACGCCGCTCGGACGAATGCCGATGCCGGTGACTAGACTGAGCGCGACTCGGCGCCGAACCCGCGCTTCCTGCAGACGGCCGAAGGGCGTGACGTCGCCTGCTGCGAAGACCTCCACCGCCTGGACTTCCGCGGCGACCGCGCTCAGCACGTCGTCCGCCCGGCCTTCGCGGATGATGAGGCGGCTGCCGAGAGCGCGAAGTTCGGCGTCCAGGGCACCCAGCCCGTCGGTCATGAACTCGATCCGCCGCGTCGCGTTTCGGTGGTAGCGGGACCGCAGCACCTGCTCGTCCAGTACGAACACGGGAACCAGCGCGCCTGCCCTACTTGCTGCATGTAGCGCGGCGTTGTCGTGCAGGCGCATGTCGCGTCGAACCCACCAGATCGTGTTCATGGGGCGAAGCGGGACAGTTCCGCAGCTCTCGTTCCAGGGATCCGGATCGTGGTGCATGAACCGTGAGCCGATCCAAGCACGGAACCGCTCGCGCGTGCCGATCGGTAGTGTCCTGCGTGGTGCATGACCCGCGGACGAGAAGCGACCGGGCGACGTTGACAGCGTAGCCGCGTGCAGTCTCCTGCTTCCGTCGGCCGCGTCGATCGGCACTTCGGACAGGTCATCAGCGAGCTCTCCGTCACACCGGTGGTGCGCCTTGATTTCTGAGAGCACCTCAAGACGCTCTCCCTTCCGAAAGCGGTGCATCCACGCGACGAAGAGCGAGCAACCAGGACGGGGACCGGCCGAGCACTCTGCGGAGAATGCGAATCGACGCTAGGCCAATCAGGTGCGCTCCAGGCCACGATCGAAGCCCGAGAATTGAACGGACGCGCGGCGGCAGCGTGGTGACGGCTGCCTCAAACAGAATTCGGTAGACGAGCTTCACTGGGGGCGGTAGCGGGGGTGACTGGAGGAAACTAATGGCTTCTGCCATTCCGGGTGACGGGGCGAGATCGGGCAGTTCATTGACCCAGGACGCGAGCGAGCGAGCGGCCAACGGCAGAGGTACCGCGCCCAGTAACTCGCCGACCTTCGCCTGCTCGCAGACGAATCGGTCAGCCTCCTCGTTGGTGAGGCACTGCGCACCGAAATGCTGATACGCGACGAGAAACGAGTCGGTCAGCGCGTTGTGAACCCAAGCGGCAAGCGCTGGTGCCGACGCCGAGTACTCCCGTCCCCGGTGTGAGAGGCCAGCGATCGGACGATGCGCCCGGGAGACCGTTCGGACGGCCAGTTCGACCTCCGGGAGCGCACCAAACGAGGTCGCGGTGACGTAGGCCGATGTGCGGGACAAACGACCAAGGGGGTCTTCCCGAAACCGCGAATGGTCAAAGACACCGGCGACTACTTCGGGATGCGCGGCCTGAACCAAGAGTGCTCGAATGCCGCCTACGAAGACGGCGGCATCACCCACGACCAGCCACGTCACCGAGTTTGGGCCAAAAAGACCGGGGTCGCCCCGGTAGCGTCCAGTCCCATCCAGCGGGTACGGCGCATGAGCGAAGAGATCGTTTGTAGCGTCGACAACTCGCTGGCGCAGCGATAAGAGGCACAAGGTGAGCTAACTCCCGCCGTGGTGGACTCGCTGTTCAGGATCGAAAGGCCAAGGAGTCGTCTGGGGCCATCTCGGGAAGTTCCGGCGGCTTCGAGGCCCAAGCGGTGATTCCTGAGGGCGCGAGCGACAGCGAATTCTCGTAAACGAGCCGGTAAAGAGAAAGCGTCGGGGCCGCGTCTTCGTTCGTCAGTTTGGATCCGTCAACAGTAACCGCCGCGCATCGCTATACACCCGGTTGATGATGCAGAGCGTGCCCATCGCGTTGCCGGACTGCGTCACGAGGGGGCCCCCGGCGTAGAAGCGGATCCGTGGATCGCCGATCACAAGCGGGTTATTGCGAAAACGCTCGTCATTGCTCGCATCAGGAACGATCGTGGGGTGAGCCGGATCGAGAATGGCATAGCTGCAGAACGCCATCGCGCGCGGCGTCTGCGACACATCCAGTCCGACATGAGACTTGAACCTCTGTCGGTCGCGGTCGACCAACGTGATCAGAGCGATCGGCGTATCGCAGATCTGCGCCGCCAAGGCTGTTGCGTCGTCGTACGCCTGCTCAGACAGCGTGTCCAAGATGCCGTACGAGTCGAGCTCCGCCAGGCGCTGGGTCTCATTCTCTGGCAACCGGGCGGGAATGGCGCCGTCAGACATGCCGTTACCCATCACGAGATCTGAATCTGCCCAGAACTCGGGCTAACCAGAGTACTTTCGCATACAGATGGCCTGTCTCGCGAAAAGTCCGGACCGGGTCCTGTCGTCCGGGCACAGGCACACTTATGGAACGGGTGACGGAGCGTTGCGCGCGTATCGCTGTGCACGAGTCGTCCTTGGTGTGTGTGCCTCCGTGCCGAAGTTGAGCAGCAAATATCGCGGAGGCGCGTTCACATGGTAGGGCTTGCTGAGGCCACGGGCGCTATACACCCGTTGGACCTCGTGGCCCCGTCTGGCCCTCGTCGCGCATCGAGGGAGAGGGGTCTTGATGACCTGGACGCGCCCCACCGCCTCGTCTTGGTTGCCTATCTTGGGGGGCGAGCGCGTACGGAGTTACGGCCAAGCGAGCGCTCGCTTAGCGAGGCGACTTGATGGCGCGGCGGGTTGCAGACGCCCGAAAGCGGAACAATACATAGAGTGCGAACGGGCTGAACATCAGACGGGTGAGGATCCCCCGGGGACCGTGCGGGTGTTGGAACCAGATCCGGTCGCTCACCTCGGCCATGCCCGGACCGATGGCGCGATACTCATGGCGGTGGACCCACGACCGCATCGGCCCGCGCACCATTACATCGGTGAAGCCACGGCCGGGACGCACGTCCTGATGGCGCGCGGTCCAGCGGAGTCGCAGCGGGCCGGGACCGAGCTCGAAGTCAGTGATCGACGCGTCACCGAGGGGGTCGACCCGGAGGAACCGAGCCCCGCTGAGCGGTGGCTGCAGTCGGGCTAGTGCGTCCGGCCCCTCGTGGAAAGCGGCAACAACCGCCACGGGCGCATCCACAGTGAACCGCCGTTCGAAAGACGGACGGCTGGCGGGAAGCTCCGGTACCGCGGCCCCGGCACCAAGCCGCTCCGCCACCGCCCGTGCCGCCGCGAGTCCGGAGCTGACCGCGCCCTCGATCGACGGCATCGCGAGGTAGTCACCGGCGAGGAAGACATTCGGCAAGACCTCAGGCGCATCGGGCGTGGCAGTCATGGGCACGTCGGCGGGTAGCGCTTTCCGGATCCGGTCCACGCGGAGCAGCCGCCACTCACTCACCGCCCGCGGCGTGAACCAGGCGCTGACCTCTTCGCGGCACGCGCGGTCCAGCGCCTCGTCGTCCACGGGCGGCTCCCCGATCACCGTCACGCTCACCAGTGCCCGTCCCGGCGGTGCGTAGGACGGGGTCACGTCGCTCATGCACACCAGATGGTTGACCAGCCCGTCGCCCGTACCGTTCAGGACAAGGATCCCCTCGCCCACCGGTGAGTGAGGCGCGTCGTAGGAGAGGGTGGTCCCAGCCCGCCACGCGCGCGCGGTCTCGCGGCCGCCGCTTAGCTGGTCAGCGAGCGGGGACGCTCCCGCGAGGACTACGCTCCGAGCCGTCAGCCGCCGACCGTCCACTAGCGTGACGCCAAGCCCATCGGTCGACACGTCCACCACTTCAGCGCCCGTCTCAAGCGTCCCGGCTGGGAGCCGATGCACGAGCTGCTCCGGGATCGCACCCATACCCGCTGCCGGCACGGCCCCATCGCCCTGCGCGAACATCCTGAAGACGAATTCGAACATGCGTGACGAGGTCTGCAGTTCGCGTTCAAGGAAGATCCCGGAGAGGTAGGGCCGCAGGAATCGTCGCTGGAAGGTCGAGCTAAATCGGCGTTGCTGCAGCGCCTCCCGCGTCGTGGTCTCTTGGCGGTGAAAAAGCGCCTCGAGCGTGGGCCGCGTGACAGTGACTCGGAGCGCCAGCATCCGCGCCTTGTCAAGAAGCGAACCGGCCGATGAGCGGATTGATTCGCGAAGCGTCCGAGGCCGGCGCAGCGGATCGCGGACCGTCGTGAAGCCGTCGCCCGTCCAGATCATCGCCCCCGGCTCGAAGCGGCGGAGCTCCAATGCTTCAAGGTCGAGCAACTGCCCGGAGCGTGGGTAGGCGGTCAGGTAGACTTGGAACCCGCGGTCGATCGTGAATCCGTCCACCACGTCCGATCGGATCCGCCCGCCGGGCGCATCGTCCCGCTCCAGCACGTGCACACGCAGCCCGGCGTCCGTGAGCATGACCGCCGCCGTGAGGCCGGCGATCCCCGCGCCAACGACGATGACGTCGAGGTCCGGCGGATTGTCCATCGGCATCTCCTGCCTAGCCCTCGGTTCGCGCAGCAGCGAACCGCCCCAACATTCATATCACTTCGAGAGTGATCGTCGAACCCGAGGAGAGGTACCGGTGTGCAGCGACACCCTGCGGCGTCGGAGAGGCGTGCTGAGGGAGCGTCTGGGCTTCTCTGTCTGACCCGACCAGAAGAGGACGCACTCTTCAGCGCTGTTCACCGTCCGTCGCTCAGCGGGCGTTTCGAGGCCGAGCCTGTCCACGCCGAAGGCTTCCCAGCTCGCGTAAACAGAGGCTTGTTATTCAACCGCGAAATCGGCGAAGGCATCTCGCGAGCGGGTTGAAATCAGCTGCTCGGTGCCAATGATCGACTCATCGGACTACGCGAATTTGGTCACCATTGAACGAACATCGGCATCACTGTTCAGAAGCGACGAAATGGCATCGGTGCCGTTTCGCATCCTGATCCCCGTGGGTTAGGCCGCCTTGGCCCCAACAGCGGGTCAGAACTCAGGGCTCGACTCCGAGTTCTGAGTTCTGACAGAACCGTCGGGCGGGCGCGTTCATGGTGCGCGACGATTGAGCGCCTCGGAGCGTCGCACGCGCCCGGGCCGTGCAATTCCGGCGCCTCTTCGATCATGGCGACCGCAGGTATTTGGCAGGTCATCGCAAGCGCAAGAGAGCGTAGTATGCTCACGAAAGATGAGCCGTCTCCGAACACTGGTCAGCTCGAACGGGTTCGTTGCGAAGAGGCGTGTGATGAGTTCGATCCTGAAGCGCTTGCTGCTCATGGTGCTTCCGACACTCGTTGGTGTCATCGCGCTGTTCCCGGCAACCCCTGCGAGCGCGGCCTCGGCCACGAAGGTCTGCACGCTCACGGCCCCGAACGTCTACATGTGCACGTTCACGATCACCCCGGCGATCGCGACGGGGCCCGGTTCGTGGCTCGTGCAGATGGTCCCCGGCCCCGGGACGTTCACTGGAACCAAGACCGTGACGAGCGCCAGCGGTTGTAGCAGCCTACCGGCGATCACCCCGGGCACTGCCATCACTTCCCCATCGGACATGGCCGACTACGACGTGACGGTTGGTGCTGGCGGGTGCACCGCGGCGGC
>CAMDAY010000024.1 GCA_945888895.1 Dehalococcoides mccartyi
TGACCGGCGGCAGCGGAGATGCGGGCCGCAGCGGCCTCGGACTCAGCGGCCTCCTGAGCCTCCTGCTTCGACCGGACATCGTTGTAGCAGTTCGAGCAGTACACCGGGCGGTCGCCACGAGGCACGAACGGCACCTCGGTCGTTTGGCCACACTGGTGGCAGGCCGCGACGTGCAGCTGGCGCGGCGTGCGCCCGCCCCACGAGACATACACGCCGAACGTCGGCGCCTCCTCGCGGTCCTCGGGGCGGAGGAGCTTGCGAGTCTGGCGGCAGGACGGGCAGCGCACGGGGTCGTGCTGCAGACCCTTCGTCGCGTAGAACTCCTGCTCGCCGGTGGTGAAGACGAAGGACGAGCCGCAGTCGCGGCAGGTCAGTTCGCGGTCGGTGAATGCCATTCGAGGCTCCTATCCCGGGTGCGTACCGGAGTGCCCCGAGTCAGGAGCACACGCCAAGAAGCGGACGCACACGCGTCCGCTTTCCGATGCTCCCTTGTAGAGGTGGGGGCGCCTCCCAGTATAGCAGGGCCACCGAGGCCGGATGATCGCGCTTGCCGGCAGAGCGGGAAAGGCCCTCACCCCAACCCTGTCCCCACACGGGGAGAGGGGCCGGATCGGACGAGAACTTTGCCCACGCATCAGAGAGGGCAGGTGAGGGTCTATCTGCGCGAGATCAGCGCCTCGAAGTCCGGGCGGTTGAAGCGGTACGACACCGCCCCGAACGCGAGCGTGCCGAGGCCACCCGCGACGACGAGGACGCCGAGCGCGCGGAGCGTGCTGTCGGCCGTCAGGCCGAAGTAGGCGAGCGCGAACCTCGACGCCACGATCACGAGGGACATCACGACCGTCCCGAGGATCGTGCTCTGCAGCGTGCTCAGCAGCGCGGGGCGGTTCAGCCCGCCGATGCGTCCCCGCAACGCAAGGATCAGGAGCCCGAACTCGAGGATCGCGGTGATCGTCGCGGCAGCGGCGAGCCCGCGCAGACCGAACGGTGTGACCAACGCCGCCGCCAGCGCGACGTTCAGCACCATCGCGACGACCGCCGCGGCCACGGGGGTGCGCGTGTCCGACAGCGCATAGAACCCGCGGCTCAGGATCTCGACGCCGCTGTGCGCGAAGATGCCGACCCCGTAGACGATGAGCGCACTGACCACGAGGTCCGACGACCGCGCATCGAACGCACCTCGTTCGAGCAGCACGCGCACCGACGGACCGGCGAGCAGGATCAGCGCGGCGGACGCCGGGATCGCGAGCAAGAGGATCGTGCGCAGCGCGTGCGTCAGCGCGTCGCGCAGCAACTGCGTCTCGCGCGCGGCGGCGTGCTGCGCCAACGTCGGGAAGACGGCCGTCGAGATCGCCATGCCGATCACGCCGACCGGCAGCATCATCATCAGGAACGCGTAGTTCATCGCGCTGATCGCCTCGTCCGACACGTACGAGGCAAAGAAGATCACCGCGAGGAAGTTGACCTGCGACGCCGCAAGCCCGATCACGCGCGGGCCCATCAGCGCCATCACGTCGCGCACACCCTCCGCGAACACGTCGAGCGTCGGACGCCAGCGGAACCCCACCGCACGCAGCGCGGGTAGCTGCACGAGGAGATGCCCCGCCGATCCGATGACCACGCCCCAGGCGAGCCCGTCCATACCAAACGGCTCCGCGAGGAACATCGCCGCGAGGATGATGCTCAGGTTGTAGATGAGCGGGGCGAGCGCCGGTGCCAGGAAATGCTGGCGGGCGTTGAGGATCCCGGTGAGCATCCCCGAGATGCCGAAGAACAGCGGCGAGAGCAGCATCAGCCGCGTGAGGTGCACCGCGAGCTCCGTCAGCTCAGCCTCGCGGCCCGTCGCATGACCCAGGCCCGGCGCGAGCCACGGCACGATCCTCGGCGCCGCGATGTAGGCGAGGCCCGCCGCGATGAACGTCGCGAGGCTCACAAGGTTCAGCACGCTGGACGCGAGGTGCCAGGCGGCGCGCGACCCCCGGGAGACGCGCACGCGGCTGTATGTCGGGATGAACGCCGCGGACAGCGTCGCGCCCGCGAGCAGTTGGAACACGAGATCGGGCAGGCGGAACGCAACCCAGTACGCGGACAGCTCCGGGTCGGTCCCGAAGGCGTTTGCGATCGCCACCGACCGAGCAACGCCGAGGACGCGCGACAACAGGAACCCGATCGCCACGATCCCGGCCGCGCTGACGATCAGTCCGAGGCGTCCCGGCTTGGGTGCCGGCTCCCCGATCAGGTAGCGGCGCAGGCGGCCGCGATCGCGCTGGTGCTCCTCGTAGGGGTGCGCGCCGTCGGGCGGCTCCGGGACGGCGGCCGGGCGAGGCAGTCCGGGGACGCGACGATCATCGGGCGTGCCGCGCACGGTCGGTGGCGTCCACGCACCCTCAAGGGGGTTCGGGGGACGCGACGACCAGGACGGCTCTTCGGGATCGGGCATGCGGCCCATGATCGACCTCGCCCGACGAGGGGGCAAACCAGAACGTCGCCCTCCTGCGATGCGCACCACCGAGCAGTGGGGCCACTCGCCACCCGATTGAAACACCGGGGGGTGCCAATTTCCTTCTGCCACCGATCTGTAGCGCGCGCGAGCGCCCCGTCAGCGCGGTCGCAAAACCGCGCGACATCCCCGATTGGGACGCCTTCCCTGCCGCCCGGGACGGCATCCCCGGGCGGCCTCGGACAGGCCGAGGATAGACGTAGCCGCGTTCCTCCCATACGATGTCTGTCCGCATTCAGGGGGATTTGATGGCTCACTCACTCCAGGCGCGCAAGCGCGTTCGACAGACCGAGACGCACACGGAACGCAACAAGCCGTTCCGTACCCGCGCCGCCCACGCCGTCCGTGACGCGCGCACCGCGATCCAGCGCAACGACGACGGTGCGACCGACTTGGTCCGCGCCGCGCAGTCGGCGCTCGACCGTGCCGCCCGCCGCAACGTCATTCACCCGAACGCCGCCGCGCGCCGCAAGTCGCGCCTCGCGCAGCAGTTGAAGGCGAAGCAGACGGCCGTCGCCGCCTAGCTTCTGCGCTCCGGCGCACCTCGACGACCCCCGCCCCCGCGCGGGGGTTCTTCGTGCCCGGACGGTTCGAGGGCTCCGCGGGGATCTCGCCGGACGGGCGGGGGGAGGGCCTCGAGGGCGCGGTGGCGTTGAGGTGGCAGCGTGGGGCGGCCCACCCCTTCCCCTCCCGGCGCGGGAGGGACTCAGAGAAGAGAAGAGAACCAACCGTGAGGGGCTGCGCCCCTCACACTCCCGGCGGAATCGTGCGTTTCTAGAGGGCGATATCGGAACGTGCACGAAGCCGCGCGATCCCGGCCCGGGATCCTCAAAGGGCGAAGCCCTTTGAACTTCATCCCCCTTCCCGCGCAGCATGGGCGCCCCACGCGGCGACCTCGGCGGCGCTCGCCCCGTCGAGGCTCCACGCGGCTCCGGGTTCGACGCCACGCGCGCGAGGATCGGTGCGCGGCGCGGCGCAGGCTGAGATACTGCCTCGGCAGTACTCCCCCAAGCGCGCGAGGTAGCCCGATGCGAGCCACGATCTTCAACGCCCCCGGCAACGTCACCGTCGAGGATCGTCCGGAGCCGCATGCCGGGCCGGGCGCGATCCGGCTGCGGATTGCCGCCGCCTCGCTCTGCGCCTCGGACGTCCGCGTGTACCGCGGCGAGAAGCACGCCGCCGCCGGCGTCATCCCTGGCCACGAGCTCGCCGGCGTCGTGGACGAAGTCGGCGAGGGCGTCGAGGGTGTGCGCGAAGGCCAGCGCGTGATCATCTGCCCGATCGTCGCCTGCAACCGCTGCCTCTACTGCCTGCTCGGCCGGCGCAACCGTTGCGAGAAGCGGCTCACCCTGGGCTACGACCTCGACGGCGGCTTCGCCGATTACCTCGTCGTGCCGCCGTCGATCGTCTCGACGGGACAGGTGTTCGAGGTCGCGCCCGACCTGCCGCTGGACATCGCCGCGCTGACGGAGCCCTCCGCGTGCACGCTCGCGTCGCTGGAGCTGTGCCAGGTCGGCGCGGGCACCTCGATGGCGATCGTCGGCGCGGGGCCGATGGGCCTGCTGCACCTGATCATGGGCCGCGCGCTGGGTGCCGGCCCGATCATCGTCGTCGAGCCGATCGAGGAGCGCCGCAACATCGCGAAGCGCTGGGGCGCGGATCTCGTGCTCGACCCGAACACCGACGACGTGAAGGGCGCGGTGAAGTCCTCCACGGGCGGGCTGGGCGCGGACGCCGTGATCGTCTCGGTCGGCGTCGCGGAGCTCGTCGGCCCCGCACTCGACCTCGCGCGGCCGCAGGCGGTGGTCAACCTGTTCGCCGGCTTCCCGCGCGGAGGAGCACCTGTGCCGTTCGACCCGAACCTCGTGCACTACTCCGAGGTGCTCCTGACCGGTAGCCAGAACGCGACCGCCGACCAGTACCGCCGCACGCTGCGCCTGCTGCGCACCACGCCCCACATCGACGAGGTGGTGACGAACCGCTACACGGTGGAGACGTCTCCCGACGCCTACACCGCGCGGCTCGCGATGAATGGGCTGAAGTCGTTGGTCACGTTCGCCGGCGTCGACCCCAACTAGCGCATGACGTTCTACCGGACCGCTCGATGAACTGGCCGGGGCGCCGCGCCGAGCGCGCGGAGGCGGACGCTGCTGCCGTCGTCGTCGCGGACGAGACGCGGGAGCGCGCTCGCCGCACCGGCGAGGTGCTCCGGCAGGCGCGCACGGAGCGCAAGATCACGCTGTCCGACGTCGAGCAGGACATCCGCATCAACCGCACCTACCTGGAGGCGCTGGAGAACGCGCGCTTCGACCTGCTGCCCGCGCCGGTCTACGCGCGCGGGTTCATGCGCTCGTACGCCCGCTATCTCGGCCTCGACCCGGACGAGGCGGTGCGCGCCGTCCCGCGCGACCTGCCGCGCCCGCGCGAGTTGGAGCCGATGCCCGGCCTGCGCCGCGCGACCGCCGCGAGCCTGCCCACGCTCCCGAACATCAACCCACCGATGGCGATCGGCATCGGCGCGGCCATCCTCGTGCTCGTCGCCGCGTTCTACTTCGTGCCGCAGCTGACGGGCAGCACCGGCATCTCGGGCCAGCCCACCGCCACCGCCGCCGCGACCATCGCCGCGAACGTCGATGCCCCGAACGTCGTCGGCGTCTCGCGCGAGGAGGCCAGCGCGACGCTCGAGCGATCCGGCCTGACGCCCTTCGCGCTCACGCAGGAGAACGCCGCGCGCGCTGGCGTCGTCTACCGCCAATCGCCCGGCGCGGGTTCCCCGGTGAAGAAGGGCGACGTCATCACCCTCTTCGTCTCCCTCGGCCCCGGCGGCACCGCCACCCCGACAGCATCGGCAACGCCCGCGCGGTAACCCTTGCCGGGACGATGGCATCGCTCGCGGTCGTGAGGGTCGGCGAGGTGACAGCGTGGGGCGGCCCACCCCTACCCCTCCCGGCGCGGGAGGAGTTCAGAAGCAGAGGAACCAACTGTGAGGGGCGCAGCTCCACACACTCCCGGCGGAACTCGATGTGGCCGCGCGAGGTTGGCACGAGTGATTCGGACCGTCTCTGGACCCGAGGTGCGGAGCATCCTCGGGTCTCGGGGGAGCGCGAGGGCGAAGCCCTCGCTATTCATCCCCCTTCCCGCGCAGGGAAGGGGGCAGGGGGATGGGCCGCCCCGCTCAATCAACTCGACACGGCTCCCGTCCCGAACGGTAGGTTCCTGCCGGCACCGCGAGGGCCACGAGCGCGGCGTTCCCCGCCAACCTCGACCGACCCCTAGACTGGAATACCTGTGAAGTACCACCTCGTCACCCTCGGCTGCGCGAAGAACACCGTCGACTCGATGCGGCTGGAGCACGCCCTGCGCACGGGACGCCACATCGGTGTCGACGCGCCCGAGGATGCCGACCTCCTGGTGGTGAACACCTGCGGCTTCATCGACGCCGCGAAGGACGAGAGCGTCGATGTCGTCCGCCAGCTCGACGCGATGCGCCGCCCGGACCAGAAGCTCTACGTCGTCGGCTGCATGACGCAGATCGCGGAGGACGAGGTGCGCGCCGCCGTCCCGAACATCGACGCTACGTTCGGCGTCGAGCAGTGGGACGAGATCTCCGCCTCGATCGGCGCGGCGAGCGAGACGTACGACATCCCGCTCACCACGCTGCCGACGCTCGGCGCGCCCAGCGCATACCTCAAGATCTCGGACGGCTGCGACCGCCCGTGCACGTTCTGCATCATCCCAACGATCAAGGGTGGCATGCACTCCGCACCGGTGTCGCGACTGGTCGCCGAGGCGCGCATGTACGCCGCGGCCGGCGCGAAGGAGCTCGTGCTCGTCGCGCAGGACTCCACCGCATATGCCGAGGACGAGAGCACCCGCGACGGCCTAGCCGCGCTGCTCGAGGAGCTGTCCGCCGACGTACCGGACGTGCCGTGGATCCGCCTGATGTACGCCTACCCCGGCCGCGTCACGCCTCGACTCGCCGAGGCGATGGCGTCACTGCCCAACGTCGTCCCGTACCTCGACATGCCGTTGCAGCACGGCAGCGACTCCATGCTTCGACGCATGAAGCGCCCGACGCTCGCGAAGTCGCGCCGCAGCATCGAGACGATCCGCAAGGCGATCCCGGACGTCACGCTGCGCACGACGTTCATCGTCGGCTTCCCCGGCGAGACCGAAGCCGAGTTCCGCGAGCTGCTGCGCTTCGTGGAGGAGCACCGCTTCGATCACGTCGGCGCGTTCACCTACTCGCCACAGATCGGCACGCCTGCTGCCGCGTACGGCGACCAACTGCCCGAGGAGCTGAAGCAGGAACGCTACGGCCGCCTGATGGAACTCGCGCAGGGCATCTCCCACGACGCCAACCGTGCACAGGTAGGTCGCGAGATCGACGTGCTGATCGAGTCACGTGAGCCGAGCGCTTCGGCCGCAGGTGACGCGATGGTCATCGGTCGCACCGCGCGCGACGCACCCGAGGTCGACGGCCTCGCGCTGGTGAAGGGCACGTACCCAATGGGCACGATGGTGCGCGTCCGTGTCGACGGCGCTCTCCCGTACGACCTCTTCTGCACCCCGGTCCCAAACCAGGTCGAGGCTCTCGTCCGCCCGTAATCTGTCTCCCGTCCGCATCTTCTTCGTAACAGGTTGATCCACTACCCCGTAGGGGTATACTGGTGGCACGGATTCGTCCGGTTTCGGCGGCTACTGGTTATCAAACCTCGAACCAAGGGTCTTCCCTGAATCTGAGCGGCAGAGTTTGGGCGCTCGCGAGCGGATTTAACGTGGAATTTACGTGATTGTGCGCACAATCACTTGCCATCCTCGCTCGGCAGCGCGATACTACTGACGTCGAGAACAACGCAATACCGCAGGGTTCTCGAAACAGTCTGGACGGATGGGGTGTAGGCCCTGCCCGAACCGGAAGAATGGATACGAAGATGGAAAACATCCAGGTACAGCGCCTCTACAACGCGATCATCGCCCGCGGCACCCGCTCGGTGCCGACGTACGCGGAGGTCCAGCGCGACGCGCGCCGCGACGTCTACAACAGCGTCAGCATCCAGACGCGGTTCTAGCAGCACGGTAGGCCGCCCGCCCAGGGACCCCCTCCCCCGACGGCGGAACATCGGTCGAACCTTTAGAGAAGCGCCCCGTCCCCGCGGGGCGCTTTTCTTTGTGCTTTGGTCTTCTTGGGCCTCATGCTGGGTATACCCGGCCCGGCCCGCTCCAGACCTGCGGGCTTCGAGATCAGACCTTTGGGCTCCAAGCATCCTCGACGGCACACTAGAATCCGTCCATGAACGAACCGACCGGCGGAACCTCGATCCCACTGCGCGTCTTCTTCACGCTGACCATCGCGGCGCCGATGCGTGAACTGACGGAGCGCTTTCGCGCCGCGACCGGCATCGACCTCGACATCACGTTCGATCCGACGACGCTGCTCGTGCAGCGCATCGAGGCGGGCGACCACGCCGACGTGGTCGTGCTGACCAAGGAGGAGATCGATCGGCTCGCGCTGAACGGGACGCTCGTGTCCGGCAGCACCGCCGATGTCGTGCGATCGTTCGTCGGCGTTGGCGTGAAGGCGGGCGCGCGGAAGCCCGCGATCGAGACTGTCGAGGAGTTCACGGCGGCGCTGCGCAACGCGCGATCGATCGTCTACTCACAGGCCGGGGCCAGCGGGCTGTTCTTCGCAGACCTCCTTGAGCGCCTCGGCGTCGCGTCTGAGGTGAACGCGAAGGCGATCGTGATCCCGCGCGGCTTCACCGGCGAGTTCGCCGCGAGTGGCGAGGCGGAGCTGGCGATCCAGCAGGTCAGCGAGCTGATGTACGTCCCCGGGGTCGATGTGGTCGGCCGCCTGCCCGCGGAGATCGGCCGCGACGCGGTCTTCTCCGCCGGGGTCATGGCCTCGTCGAAGCGGCAGGCCGAGGCGAACGCCCTAATCGCGTTCCTCCGCTCTGCCGATGCGGCCCCCGTGATGCAGCACTTCGGGCTCGACTTGCTGTAGCGAGAGATGTCGTGCGAACTGGAGCGAGCGCGCTAGCCCTCGATCGCCGTCTCGTCCACGACGACATCGAGGATCTCGGCGCGTCCGATCAACTCCTGCTCGATGAACCGGTGCGCCTCGTCCGCCAGGTGACGTGCGACGCCGCGGTCGCCTGAAACGACCGCGAAGCCGATCTGCCCCGACTGCACGATATCCTGCATCCCCACCTCGGCAGCCGCGACATGCAGCCGCTGCCGCAGCCGCTCGACGAGCGAGCGCACCACGGACCGCTTGTCCTTCAACGACAGGGCGGAGGGGATGGAGAGCGTGACAACCACGCTGATCGTGATCACAGTCGCCTCCTCGAACGGATCGAGGCGCTAGCGCTGCTCGGCGGCGGCCGGCTCGTCCGCGTCGTCCGCGTCGTCGGCGTGCGCGGCCAGCTCGGCGGCTTCCGCGGCGTGGGTGAGCGCGGCCTCGGCGGCCTCGGTGAGCGCCTGCACGTCGCCCGGGATCTCAATGCGCGCGTCGTCCTCGATCGGGGTGTCCTCGGTGGCCACGTCACCCTCGAGCTCGATCGCCCCGGCCTCGATGGCGGCGGCAGCCTCCGCTTCGACGGCGGCGAGCGCAGCGACGACGTCCTGCTCCGCGAGCCCGAGCTGCTCGCCGATCTCGCCGGGCGGCAGGTCGATCTCCTCGGGCAGCGGGGGGAGCTGACCCGCGCGCTCGAGGCCGAAGTGCTCCAGGAAGCGCTGCGTCGTCTGGAACAGCATCGGGCGGCCAGGGCCCGTGGCGTAACCGGCGGGCGCGATGAGCGCGCGGGCGCGCAGCGTGGCAACGGCACCGTCGCTGCTCACACCTCGGATCGTGTCGATCTGGCCGCGGGTGATCGGCTGGCGGTACGCGATGATCGCGAGCGTCTCCAGCGCGGCCGTGCTCAACTTGCGGCTGGCCTCGAGGCCCAGGAAGTGCTCGATGCGCGCAGCCGCCTCCGGCGCCGTGACGAGGGCGACGCCCTCCGGGCCGCGCTGCAGGCGAATGCCGCGCTGCCCATCACGCAGCGTCGTCTCGAGGTCGTCGAGCGCACGCTCGATGCGCGTGGACGTGACGTCGAGCGCGCGCGCGAGGTAGCTCTCCTCGATCGGGTGATCGGCGACGAAGAGCAGCGACTCAAGAACGAGCGGGAGGCCCTCGAAGCTGTCGAACAGCTCGGCCTGCTCGACCTCCGCGTGCTCGTCGATGACCTCGGGCTCCGGCAGGACATCCTCGGCCGGCGCTTCCTCGGCGATCGCCTCGGGTGCCTCGGGCTCTGGCTCCGCGTCGAAGGCGCGCGGGGGACGCGGCGGCGTCGAGGGGACCGAGGGTCGTGCGGACTCCGCCTGCTCGCCGTCTTGCTCGCGCTCGCCGTCAGTCATCCGCTTGCCCCTCGGTCGTCCTCGTGCGTCGCGGCCCATCGTCCCATGCACGCGCCCGGCGCGCGAGAGAACGCGCGCGAGGCGGAGGAGAGCGCGCCCCGATGTGACGAGCGGGGTCGAGGCGGCCACGCGGGGGGGCCCATCCCCCTGCCCCCTTCCCTGCGCGGGAAGGGGGATGAATAGCGAGGGCGTCGCCCTCGCGCTCCCGTCCCGACCGAAGGTGCTACGCACCTCGGCGGATCGCTGGCACGAACCGACCATCCGAATTGGCCGCTAGAAACGCACGATTCCGCCGGGAGTGTGAGGGGCGCAACTCCTCACGGTTGGTTCTCTCCCTTCTGACCCCTCCCGCGCCGGGAGGGGCAGGGGTGGGCCGCCCCGCGCTGCACATCGACCGTCGGCGCCCCCACCAACGCTTCGCCCATTCTCGCCACCGTGCCATCGAGACACCTCGCCTCGTCCGGTACGATTCGCGCATGATCGTCGACATCCACACACATCTCTTCCCGCCTCGACTGATCGAGGAGCGCGCACGGCTGGCCGTGGACGACGCGATGTTCGGCGAGATGTACGGCGACCCGCGCGCCAAGATGGCGACGTCCGAGGACCTGATCGCCTCGATGGATCGCGCGGGCGTGGACGTGTCGGTCGCGGCCGGGTTCTGGTGGCAGGACGCCGCGCTGCGCGCGGAGCATGCCGCGTATCTCCTCGACGCGGCCGCGCGCTACCCCGGCCGCATCGTGCCGTTCGTGCCGCAATCGCCGCGCGAAGCCGCGCCCGGAGCAGCCGGCGCTGCCATCGCCGGACATGGCGAAGTCCGCGTCACCGACCCCGCCGCGATCGAGGTCAGCGGCGCGCCGATCCTTGTGCACTGCTCCGAAGAAGTCGGACACACGTACGGCGGCAAGGCCGGCGGGCTCACGCCGGGCGGACTGTGGACGCTGCTCGCGAAACATGTAACGCGCGTGTGATCGCTGCGCACTGGGGCGGCGGCTTCCCGTTCTACGCGCTGATGCCGGAGGTACGCGCGGTCATCGACGCGGGCCGGGTCGTGTTCGACACGGCGGCATCCTCGCTGCTCTACGGCACGGAGGCGCCGCGTCGAGGCATCGACCTCGTCGGCGTCGGCGCCGTGTGCTGGGGCTCCGACTTCCCGCTGCGCGACCAGACGTTGGACCGCGCGATGATCGAGGCCTCCCTTCCCGATCAGCACGAACGCCAGATGATCCTGGGGAATAACGCCGCGCGGTTCCTTGACCTGCCGGCGCGCAAGTAACCGCAGTGCGGCTGTTCATCGCGATCGAGGTGACGGAGGCGTGGCGCACCGCCGCTGCCGCGCAGCAGCGCGCACTCTTCGACGCGCTGCCGATCGAGATGCATCGCTCGCTCCGCCCGGTGCGCGAGGAGCTGATGCACCTCACCATGCGCTTCCTCGGCGAGGTCGGCGAGGGCGGCATCAACCCGTTGCAGGCCGCCCTCGACGGTGTGCCGCCCTTCGCCGTGCGGCTCGCGCTGGAGCGTGCCGGGACGTTCGGCTCCGCGCCGAAGACGGGAGTCGTCTGGCTCGGCGTGGGCGGCGAGGTGCGGGCGCTGCGCGGCGTCGCGGGCGACATCGAACGCGCCATGCGGCTCATCGGCGTGAAGGGCGACGACCGCCCGTTCGCGGCCCACCTCACGCTCGCGCGCCTGTCGCGCAACGCGACGCCCGAGGAGCGCAGCACCCTCGCCGCCGCCGTCCAGCACCTCGACCCGCCGCCGCAGGAGCCGTTCTTCGCGAGCGAGCTGACGCTGATCCGCTCGTACCTCGACGGCCCGTCGCCGCGCTACGAGGTGCTGTCGCACCACCCATAGACTGGTCGCGGCGGTGGCTTCCTTGCCTCCACATGTCGCCACTACTGACCGCGGATTGTCATATCTCGGCATACGTCCCGGCCCGCGAGGACTGCGATTCGTGCACGCGCGCACGATGTTGACGGGCCACCTCGCACGGGGCTAGGTTCGCGTCAGAAGGTGGTCGCCAGTCATGGTGAAGCACAACTTCGGACGAGATTGCTGACGATGTGATCGCCGCGGCCTGCCGCGGCGATTTTGTTTGTCGACCGATCTCACAACTCGCAGACCGCGATGAGCTCGCGGCGAAGGAGGCACTCTTGCAGTCAGGCATGATCGGCAAGATCGAGAAGGCGCACCGCTACGCGGCAGAGCGCGACCGCTTCGACTTCCAGTCGATGGTGGTGACGGTGCACGGCAACAGCGGCGACCACACCGTCCACTATGACGGCGACCGATGGTCGTGCGACTGCGACTACTACCAACTCCAGCGCACCTGTGCCCACACGATGTCACTCGAGATGCTCCTCGAAGGCATGGTCCCGCACCACGACCGCCACGCCGCCGCCGTCGCCTAACCCGCGCCGAACGAGGTCATGCGAAGAGGCCGGGCTCGATCGCCCGGCCTCTTGCGTTGCTGGGCGCAGCCTTCGAGACCTCGCTTAGGGGCGCGCGCATCGGTGTAACGAGTGGGGTTCGAGGTGCAACCGCAGGGCGGCCCATCCCCCTGCCCCTTCCCTGCGCGGGAAGGGGGATGAAGTCCAAAGGGCTTCGCCCTTTGAGGATCCCGATCCTCGAGAGCACCCCGAAGCCGAACTGCTATCGCTTTCGCTGATCCGCTCTCGCTGCGCTTCGAATCACTCGCGATGACGCGACTTGGCACATTGAGCTCCGCCGGGAGTGTGAGGAGCTGCGCCCCTCACACTTGGTTCCTCTGATTTCTGTCCCCTCCCGCGCCGGGAGGGGAAGGGGTGGGTCGCCTCCCGCTGCCATCTCGACCGCACTCGCCGCCGACGGCGTCAACGCCCGCTGCGGCGCCACACCGCACGCGCACCTCGTGCGGTGCGCTAGCCCGCGAAGCGGCGGAGGACGAGAACGGCGTTCTGGCCGCCGAAGCCGAAGGAGTTCTTCACCACGGTACGCACGTCAGCCTGCCGCGCCGTCAGTGGCACGTAGTCGAGGTCGCAGCCCTCGCCAGGGTGCTCGAGGTTGAGCGTCGGCAGGATCATCCCGGTGAGGATCGTCTGCACGGCGGCGATCGTCTCCACACCGCCGGAGCCGCCGAGCAGGTGGCCGATCTGCGACTTCAGCGCCGACACGGGCACGTCGTACGCACGCTCGCCGAAGACGGTCTTCAGCGCGCCGGTCTCCGCGATGTCGCCGACGTCCGTCGCCGTCGCGTGCGCGGACACGTAGTCCACCTCGTCGGCGGTGATACCCGCGTCGCGCAGCGCAGTGTTCATCGCGCGTGCCGCACCGGCGCCGTTCTCCGACGGGGCGACGAGGTACGACGCGTCCGCGCTCACGCCATAGCCGATCATCTCCGCGAGCACGGTCGCGCCGCGCGCCAGCGCGTGGTCGAGCGACTCCAGGACGAGGATGCCCGCACCCTCGGCGGGGACGAAGCCGTCGCGGTCGCGATCCCACGGTCGGCTGGCGCGCTCCGGCTCGTCGTTGTGCGAGGACGCCAGCGCGCGCATCGAGGAGAACCCGGCGAGTCCGAGCTCGGAGATGCCCGCCTCGGAACCGCCGGCGATCATCACGTCGGCTGCGCCGCGCCGGATCACCTCGACGGCGTCGCCGATCGCCTGCGTGCCGGCGGCGCACGCGGTGGAGACGGTGTTGTTGTAGCCGAGCAGCCCGAACTGGATCGAGATGTTGCCGCCCGCCATGTTGTTGAGCCGCTTCGAGATGTAGAACGGGTCGACCTTCATGCCACCACGGTCGAGGATCGTGCGCATCGACTCGTCGTCGTTCGGGAGCCCGCCGCCGCCGTTGCCGATGAGCACCCCGACCCGTTCGAGGTCGGTGTGGGCCAGGTCGAGGCCGGAATGGTCGATCGCCATCCTCGTCCCCGCGACCGCGTACTGGGAGAAGCGCGCCATGCGGCGGCCGTCCTTGCGGTCCATGTACAGGGTGTAGTCGAAGTCGGGCACTTCGCCCGCGACCTGGCAGGGGTAGTTCGTCGGGTCGGCCAGGGTCATCGGGCGGATGCCGGAGCGACCGGCGACCGCGTTCTCCCAGAACAGGTCGACCCCGACGCCCAGCGGTGTGACCGCACCCATCCCCGTGACCACCACACGACGACGCCCGGAGGGGTTCACCACGCTGCACCTCTGCTCGCTGCTGCTGGGATGGTCGGCATCTCCAATCCTACCGCACGAGGTGGAACGCGCCCGCCGACCGAGCCGACGGAAGCCCTCACCCTGCCCTCTCCCGCTACGCAGGAGAGGGTTCTGAGAGCACCGTCCGATCCGGCCCCCTCGCCTGCGAAGCGGGAGAGGGCGGGGGGTGAGGGCGCACCGCGGCGCACCGCCACCTCGAGGCTGCTCGCCGGAGACGAGGCTCGCGCCCCATCCGGCTACCGCAGCCCCAGCGCGTGGTCCCCGACGATGCCGAGGAGGTGCTCGCGGGCGGCGGCGACGGTGTACAGACTACCGGCGACGATGACCGCGCCGCGCGGCCCCGCCTGCTCCGTCGCGAGGTCGATCGCGGCGCCAATGCTCGCGGCACGCTGCGGGATCGCGCCCGTCTCGCGCACGGCACGCACCAGGTCGGCGACCTCGGCGGCGCGCTGGGTCGGAGGTGGCGCGACGATCACGTCGTCGCCCTCGCCGACCAACGGTTCGAGGATCGCAGAGGCGTCCTTACCCGCGAGCATGCCGATCACCCAGATGCGCCGCTTCGGGACGGAAATCGCGTCGATCGCCTCGCGGAAGCGCCGCGCCGCCAGCGGCGTGTGCAGCCCGTCGAGGATCGTGAGCGGGCGCTGGCGCACGACCTCGGCGCGGCCGGGCATCTTCGCGCTCGCGACGCCGCGCATCACGGCCTGCTCGGGGAGCGCGGCGGTGTTGCCCTCGGCAGTCTGACAGGCACGAAACGCGAACGCCTCCTCGGCGGCGCGCACGGCGGTCGCGATGTTCTCCGACTGGTGCGCGCCGATCAGCGGCGACTTCAGCCCGCGGTAGGTGCGCACGGGCGTCTTGAGGTCGAGCGTCTGGCCCTCGAGGTTCTGTGTGGTGACGCGCATCGCGCACTCGTCCGGGACGGAATGCAGCGGTGCGCCGAACTCGGCGGCGCGCGCGCGCACCACCTCGAGGGCGCTCGCGCGCATCGGCGCGGCGATCACCGGGGCGTCGCTGACGATGATCCCCGCCTTCTCCGCTGCGATCAGCGGGATCGTGTCGCCGAGGATCTCGGTGTGCTCGAGGTCGATCGGCGTGATTACCACCGCCGCCTTGCTCGCCGCGGCCATGGCGTTCGTCGTGTCGAGGCGCCCGCCGAGGCCCACCTCGACGACCTGCCAGTCGCATCCGGCCTCCACGCCGACGAGCCACCCCATCACGGTCAGCAGCTCGAAGTAGGACCAGCCCGCCGCGAGCGGATCGTCGAGGAGCCTCAACGCCGCGCGCGTGAACGTGGCGTGGTCGACCGGACGTCCGTCGATCGCGATGCGCTCGCGCGCGGAGTGCAGGTCGGGCGAGGTGATCAGCAGGGTGTGCCCGCCCTCGCCTCCAGACATCGGCGCGAA
>CAMDAY010000025.1 GCA_945888895.1 Dehalococcoides mccartyi
GGTTGACGAGGAAGTCGTGGCGCTCGGACTCCGCGGTGAGGTCTTCCATCGCCTCGACGTTCACCGGGCCGAGGGCGCGGATGCCCGCGCGGATCTCCGTGATGCGCGCGCGCAGCGCCGGTACGTCGACCTCAGCCCCCCCGCGCACCGCGGGCATCTCGCCCGCACCCACGAGGTCGCCGTCCTCGTCGTCGCCGTCGGCACCGCCGAGGCCCGCGAGCGGACGGACGATCGGCTTCTCGGGACGGACGGTGCCGTCCTCCTGAACGATCATGTTCTCCTCGGTCAGTTCGGCGTGGAGCTTCTGCACGCGCTCCGCCGCCTGACGCAGCCGGTTCTCGCTCTCCAGCATCTCGCGCTCGGCGGCGAGGAGCGCCCGCTGCACGTCACCGCGCGCCGCCGCGAGCTCGCGCTCCTCGGAAGACAGGTCTGCGGTTGCCGCGTGCGCGGGGCCGACGGCCGCCTGCGCCTCGGCGCGTGCCGTGCGGTTGTTCGCGAGGTGCTCGCGCCGGTCGCGCAGCGTGAGGTCGAGGTCCTCCTGCTCGCGCACGAGTGCCTCGAGCTGGGCGCGCTGGCCCTCGAGCCGTTCGAGCGCCGCCTTCCGTGCCGCCACGCGCTCGTCACGCTGGGCGATCAAGGAGCGTCGCTCCGCCTCGACAGCGGCGTGCTTCTGCGTCGCGAGCGTCACCTGCTCCGCAGCCGTGTCGCGCTCACCGCCGACGGCGACCGAGCGGTCGCGCAGCGCGCCGATGCGCTGCGTCACGTCTTCGATGTTCGCGCGGGCGGTGTCGACCTTCGTGCGCCATTCGGCGCCTACGGCTGCGCCGTCAGCGGCGGCCTGTTCGAGGCGACGGTCGATCGCCTTCAGCTCCGACGCCAGCTCGGCGTGCCGGCGCTCGATCGAGGTGCGTGTGCCCTCGTGGACGCGGCGGCGTTCCTCGGCGGCGTCGACTTCCTTGCGTGCAGCCGTCACGGTGTCGCGCGCGTCGAGCACCACGGCCCTGGCGTGCTCGACCCGGGCCTGCGCCGGCGCGATCGAGGCCTGCGCGGAGGTGATCTGCTCGGGCAATCCTTCGAGCTCGCGCTGGAGCGAGAACTGCTCCGCGACGCCCCCGGAGCGCCCGCCATACATCGACCCACCGGGGCGCAGCAGCATGCCGTCGCGCGTGACCACGGAGCCGAGGCCGCGCGTCACCATCTGCTCGGCAACGCGCATGTCCTCGACGATGATCACGCGGCCGAGCAGCGTGTCCACGAGGGGACGGTACTTCTGATCGCAACGCACGAGGCGCGACGCGATACCGACGACGCCACGCTCGTTGAACAGGTTCAGCGGGTAACGGTGCTCGATCGCGTCGAGTGGGTACACGGTGACGGTGCCCGTACCGTGGTCGCGCAGGTACGCGAGCGCAGCCAGCGCCTCCTCGCGGTGTTCGACGACCACGGCGGACAGGTGCTCCGCGAGCGCAGCTTCGACCGCAATCTCGAGGCCATCCGGCACGTGGATCAGGCGGCTCACCGCGTCGATGATCCCCGTCAGCGGCTCTTCGCCTTCAACCGGCTCTTTCTTGCCTGCCTCGACGAGCGCCTGCGCACCCGCGTTTCCGGCGGGGACGGAGTCGCGCAGCATCTCGATCAGCGACTGGCGCTCTTCGAGCTGCTTCACCTGCTGCTGCGCGGCGCGCAGCGCCTCGGTCGCGGCCTGCTCCGCGCGCACTTCTTCCTCGAGCCGGCGCTCGGCCGACTCGCGTCGCT
The DNA here is from genome assembly GCA_945888895.1 of Dehalococcoides mccartyi. Taxonomy (GTDB): domain Bacteria; phylum Chloroflexota; class Dehalococcoidia; order UBA2979; family UBA2979; genus SHYQ01. The sequence continues at coordinate 1,756 of CAMDAY010000025.1, forward strand.
CGCGCGCCAGCCTCGAGGCCTCGGCGAGCGCCTCGCCGGCGCGCGCATGCTCGCTGGCTAGGGCGTTCTGCTCTTCGGTCATGCGCAGGAGGTCGATGCGCTGCGCGGACGCCTGCTCGCGGGCCTTCGCGTCGGCCTCCGCACGAGCCTGCTCCTCGCGGATGCGGCGCTCGCCGTCCTCGATCTCCATCTCGAGGCGGGCGCGGCGCGCCTCGGCCTCGTTCAGGTCGCGCAGCACGGTGCGTGTCGCCTCGTCGGCGGAGGTCAGCGCCGCGCGGGTGCGAGCCAGTTCCGTCTGCGCGGAGGTCAGTGCGCCGTCAAACTCCTTGATCACCGCGTCGATCGACGACGCGTCGTCGGCCGGGACATCCTCGACGGCGATCGCCGCCTCGAGCTCCTTGCGCCGCACGGAGAGCAGTTCGAGCCGCTGCGCTGCGAGCGCCACGGCCTGCTCCAGCCGCAGCCCTTCCTCGGCGAGCTCGCGCTCGCGCGCCTGCGCCGTTTCGAGGGCCGCGCGGCGAGCCTGCAGGCTCTCCTCGACGACCTTCAGGCGCGCCTCGGTCTTCTGCAGCTCGGCACGCGCGGCGTTGAACGCCTGCGCCTGCTGGTCATGCGCCGCCTGCGAGGCCGTGCGGACCTCGAGCGCGTCGCGCAGTTCGGCTTCGAGCACCACCTGCAGCGCGTCCGACAGGTCGGCGGCCAGCTCCTGGTAGCGCGCGGCGCGTCGTGACTGGCGAGCGAGCGCGCGCAGGCGCGGCTCGACCTCGCGGATCAACATGCGGACGTGGCCGAGATTGTCGCGCGTCTCGACGAGACGGCGCTCCGACAGCGTCAACTGGTGGCGGTGGCGACGGACGTCCGCGGCCTCCTCGATCAGCGCGCGACGATCCGCGGGGCGCAGCGCCAGCACCTCGTCGACGAGGCCCTGCGACATGTGCGCGTACGAGTTCTGACCGACCTGCGCGCGGCGGAACAGGTCGAGGACGTCCGACAGGCGCACCTGCTGGTTGTTGATCAGGTACTCGTTCTCACCGGAGCGGTGCGCGCGGCGCGTCACGGCCACCTCGGCGAAGTCGATCGGCATCCAGCCGTCCGAGTTGTCGAGGTACAGCGTGACCTCGGCAAGGCCCATCTGCCGGCGCTTGTCGGAGCCGGAGAAGATCACATCCTCGGTCTTGCGGGCGCGGATCTGTTTCGACGACTGCTCACCCAGCGCCCAGCGGAGCGCGTCGGCGACGTTCGACTTGCCGGAGCCGTTGGGCCCGGCGATGACGGTCATGCCCGGCCCGAACTCGAACCGCTGCCGGTCCGCGAACGCCTTGAATCCATGGACCTCGAGTCGCCTCAGGTACAACTAAATCCCGCTCTCTGATCGCTGACCGCTGGGGTCGGCTGTGCTCTGGCTGTGGTTCGCGAGACGCGCGCGGAGGATCGGCAGCGCCTCACGCGCCGCCTCCTTCTCCGCCTCTTGCTTGCTCGATCCGCTGCCGTGCCCCAGCACCTCGCCCGCGACGCGGACCTCGATGTTGAAGTGGCGCTCGTGCTCGGGCCCATCGGCCATGACGAGGACGTACTCGGGCCGTCCGAAGCGGTCCTGCGCGATCTGCTGCAGGGCCCCCTTCGGGTTCAGGATGTCGGGGTCGCGCGTGAGTGCCTCGAGGTCGTCGTGGAGCGTGCGCGCCACGAAATCGCGCACCACGTCGAGCCCCTGGTCGAGGTAGATCGCTCCGACGATCGCCTCGTAGGCGCGCTCGAGGTTGCCTTCGCGCTCGCGGCCGCCCGTCTGCTCCTCGCCTCGTCCGAGGCGCAGCCACGGACCGAGGTCGAGAACGTCGACGGCGATGCGGGAGAGCGTAGGGCCGCAGACGAGCTGGGAGCGCCATTCGGTCAGCCGCCCCTCCTGCACGTCCGGGAAGCGAGCGAAGAGCGTCTGCGCGACGATCAGGCCGAGCGTGGCGTCGCCAAGGAACTCGAGCCGCTCGTTCGTGGGCGTGGGGTCGTCGGGGTGCTCGTTGGCGTACGAGGGGTGGGTCAGGGCTTCGCGGAGCAAGGCGAGGTTATGGAAAGCGACACCCACCTGCACTTCGAGTGCAGCGAGTTCGTTCGAATCTGGCGATGCAGCGGCCGGGTGTGCAGACACAACGACCACGCCTGAGCCTTTCCCATCGGACGCGCCCGCCGCGCGTAGGATGTGCAGAACGCCCAGCCCGACGGCATGACACGTGGGGAGAGTCAGCCGGGTTCAGGGATCGTAGGGAGCACCTTCAACAGTGTCAAGAAAGGCTCACGCGCCTATGCGGCCTAGCCTTCCACAGCTCCGCGCGCTGGTGAAACCGGCCCAGCTCGCCCTGCTCGACGCTGCTACCAACGAGGCGGCGACGTCTGGCGTTTCCCTCTGGCTCGTGGGCGGCGCGGTCCGCGACCTCGCCCTCGGACGCCCCGTCCACGACCTCGACCTGGCCCTCCCCGTCGAAGTCGCTCCATTCGCCGCTGCCGTCATCACCCGCCTCGGCGCCGGCGCGACCGGCGAGGACGAGTCGCGCTTCGGCACCGCCTCTGTCCGCTTCGAGGACGCCCGGCTCGACCTCGCCCGCCTGCGTACCGAACGTTATGTCTCTCCTGGTGCCCTGCCCGAGGTTGCCTTCGTGAGCCGCGTCGAGGACGACCTCGGCCGGCGTGACTTCTCCGTGAACGCGATGGCCCTCGGCCTGGCCGGCGCTGAAGCGGACGTGCTGATCGACCCATCCGGCGGCCTCACCGACCTCGTCGCGCGCCGCCTGCGCGTGCTCCACGCCCGCTTGTTCGAGGATGACGCGACCCGCCTCTGGCGCGGTGCACGCACAGCGGCCGTCTTCGACCTCGAACCGGACGAGGCAACCGCCCGCCTGATCGCGGACGGGACGCGCTACCTCGACACGATCTCCGGCGACCGCATCACCGCCGAGTTGAAATTCACCGCCCGTCGAGGCCGCGCGGGCCGGACACTGGCACTCGCCCACGCGTGGGGCGTCCTGCGCGGCACGCACCGGGCGCTCCGCCTCGACACCTCGAGCGCCCGCGCGCTCCAGCACCGCACCGGCCCCATCGTGTTCGAGGTGTTCATGGCAGTGCTGCTGGCCCCGCTCCCGGAGCGCGCCGCCGTCCTCGAACGTCTCGCCGCGCCCCGCGTCGTCGCGACGACGGTCGAGCAGACCGCTCGGCTCGTCGAGGCCGGTGCGGGCGCCGCAACGCCCGAGGTCCTTGAAGGGCTTGCCGGGGCGACCGAGGATGCGCGGACCGCGGCGCGCTGGCTCGACCCCGAGCGGCAGCCGGCACTCCAGCGCGACCTCGGTCGGTGGGAGCGGACCCGCCCGGTGCTCGGTGCCGAGGAGCTGATGCGGCTCGGCGTCCCGAAGGGGCCCGCGCTCGGCGTGATCCTCGGCCGCTTGCGCCGTGCGCGCTATCTCGGCACGCTGGGGACACGCGCGGAGGCGCGACGGGCTGTCCGGGAATCGGCAGCGCACGAGGGGACGGCGGAGTCGCATGACTGACGACAACTGCGGGATCTGCGGGCTGGCGGCGGAGCCGGTGCTGCTCCAGATGTGCTTCCGCTGCGACACGCTCTACCACCTGAATCCCTACTCGAACGTCGAGGGGGTCGACTGCGGCGACGCGATTATCGGCACGGAGCTCGGCCTCTACTACTACTGCTCGCCGTGCATCGTCGCGATCAACGACGAGCTCAACGAGCTCGTGATGCAGGAGTCGCAGCAACGCGAGTCTGAACGACAGCCCGGCTGGCGTGCACCCGGCACCACCGTGTCCGAGGCATCCGCGGCGCCGTCCCCGCCACCATCGTCGAGCACCTCGCCCGCCCCACCTCGCGCGGCCGGTCCGCCGCCGCGTCGCCGCTTCCGGCGCATCGACCGGTGAGCGTCGAGCCCTCGGATCCCGCGGCCGCGACGACCGAGGTCGCCCGCGCACCTCGCACTGCCGCAACTGAGACGACCGCCCGAGGCAGCGCATTCGGTTCGTTGTTCTTCTTCTGCGTGGGCGCGCTCGTGATGAAACTGAGCGGTGCGCTGCCGGAGTTCTTCAGCAGCGCGTTCGAGTTGCTGGTGTACGCGGGCATCGCGCTGAGCGTCGCCATCGCCTACCGGCGCTTCGTGCGGAACGCGATGGAGCAGCGGCGTCTCGACCGTGCAGCGCAGGAGCGCCGCACAAAGGCCGTCGAAACCAGGCCGGGGCGGCCCTCGAAGCGGCGCGGCTAGCGTTACCTAGTTCCGACCGCCCCGCGCGAACCACGTGACGTCTCCGTCGTCGCCGGGCGGCGTCTCCTCGGGCGGCAGTGGCGTGTAGCCCACGCGCAGCATGAAGTAGAGCCCGCGCCCGTTGCCTCGAGGTACCCGCGCGATCACACGGTCGATGCCATTGCGCTTCAGCCGTCGCTCGATCACCAGGACCGCCTTCGTCGCCGTCGCGCGACCTCGATGTTCCGGTGCGATCGCCACAGCCCACAGCGACGCTTCGCCTGCGACCGGTGCGTCGCGCTGCACGACCGCGACCCCGACGTCCTCGGACCGCTCGCGCACGAGGTACCACTCTGCATCGCCGGGGAACTCGTGCAGCGGCCCTTCGAACGCGTGCTCGATGCCGTCCGCGAGCGCGCGGTGCAGCGACGGATTGCCGAGGATGCTCGACGCGTCGGCTGCGACGAGCGAGATGCCGAGGCCGCGCGCCCACACGCCGCTGGAGGAGCGGGTGGTCACGCCAGCCAGTCCTCGACAGCCTGCGCGACGTAGTCGGCACGCAGGTGGCGTACCTCGGTGTCGGGGAGCGAGTCGACGAACACCTCGCCGTACGAGCGCCGCACGATGCGGCTGTCGAGGACGGCGAAGACGCCGCGATCTGTCGTGCCGCGGATCAGTCGGCCGAAGCCCTGGCGGAAGCGCAGCACCGACTGTGGCACGGCGAACTCCGCGAACGGGTCGACGAACTGCTCCGCGCGGCCCGCGTAGATCGGGTCGTTCGGCACGGGGAACGGCAGGCGCGTGATCAGGATCTGCGACAGCGCGTCGCCCTGTACGTCGATGCCCTCCCAGAACGCCGCTGTGCCGAGCAGCACCGTCCGAGGCCGCTCGACCAGCAGCCGCAGCAGCCGCCCCGGTGAGCCATCGATCCCCTGCGCCAGCACGGTGATGTCGTCGCGCGCGAGCAGGTCGCGCAGCGCGTTCGATGCGGCGCGCACCGCCGCGTGCGAGGTGAACAGCGCCAGCGTGCGTCCCCGCGCCGCGCGCGTCGCATCGGCGATCGTCTCGTGCAGCGCGCGCTCGTAGCCGGGCATCCCGGGCTCCGGGAGATCCTCGACGAGAATCGAGAGCACCGCTCGGCGGTAGTCGAAGGGGGACGGGATCTCCAACGTGTCGGCCTCGCGCAGGCCCAGGCGGTCGAGGGTGAAGTCGAACGATCCGGCGGCGGAGAGCGTCGCGCTGGTCACCATCACCGAGGTGCGGTCGTGGTACAGGTCGTGCTCCAGCCGCTCGGACACGTCCAGCGGCGCAAGGTGCAGGCGCTGGTCGCCCTCCCCCACCGCCAGCCATGCGATGTCGTCCCGTCGAGGCTGGAGCGCCGTGCGTCGGAGCGTGTCGCGCGCGGTGGCGAGTGCCTCGACGGACTGGGAGGCCTCGACCCGCATCGCCTCGGCGCGCTCGCTCACGCCCTCCGGCAGCGCGCCCGCCGCGTCGCGCACCTGACCCAGCCGCTCGCCCACGATCTGCAGCGCCAGGTCGAGGTGGACCGCCGCTTCGGCAGCCTCCTCCCACGCGGGCTGCGCGCGCCGTGCGGCCGTCAGCGAGATCTCGCGACGTGGGCCACCGTTCTCTTCGGCGTGCTCGTCCGCGAAGGCGCGGAGCGCGTCGGCCAGCGGCCGCACCAGCTCGCGCGCCCCGCTCACCGCGATCTCGAGGCGGTCCGCCAGCGGCGCGAGGCTGGCAAGCGGCGACAGCGCCATGGTCTCGCCCTGCCCGATGCCCTGCAACCGGCGCACGAACCCCGGGTCGCCGTGCCGGTCGGTCTGTCCGAGGCGGTCGATGAGGTCGCGCACGTCCCGCGCCGAGAACGACGCGCCATAGTGCTGCGTCGCGACATCCTCGAGGCGGTGCGCCTCGTCGATCACGAGGTGGCGGAAGGGCGGCAGCACCTGGTCGGCGCGCGCCGCGTTCGCGAGCAGCAGCGAGTGGTTCACGATCACCGCGTGCGCCGAGGCCGCGCGTGACCTCGCGCGGAGCAGGAAGCACGATCCATCGCGCACGTACGCGCAGCGGCGCTGAAGGCAGTCCGTGCCCTCGGCGTTCAGTTGGTCCCACGCCGGGCGCTCCTGCGACGTCATGTACAGCTCGGCGAGGTCGCCCGTGTCAGTCTCCGGCAGCCACGCCGCGACACGACCGAACAGGCGCACCTCGGGCTCCGAGCGCGGCGAGGGATCCATGCGCACCTGCGCCCAGCGCTCCAGGCACAGGTAGTTGCTGCGTCCCTTGAGCACGGTCGTGCGCAGCGTTCCCGGCTCGACACCCGCCATCTCCTCGACGAGCGCAGTCGCGACCGGGAGGTCTTTGTTGGCGAGCTGGTCCTGGAGGTTGAGCGTGTGCGTCGAGATCACGACGCGGTCGTCGTTGCGGAGCGCGTGGAGCAGCGCGGGGAGCAGGTATGCGATCGACTTGCCGGTACCCGTCCCCGCTTCGACGGCGATCGTCCCGCCGAGGTCGAGGTGCTGCGCCACGGCCTTCGCCATCGTCTCCTGCCCGGCGCGCCGCTCGTAGGTCGGCAGCAGGTCAGTGCGCGCCGCGGCGTTCGTGAACAGCGCATCGATCTCCTCGGGCAGCGTCGGGAGGATCGGATCGCGCGGGACGAGCGGCGCGAACTGCACGCGCGTCGGCGGCAGCGGCAGTGCGGAGTAGATCGCGCGAGCCGAGGCTTCGTCGAGGGCCTCGAGCCCGCCCGTGTGCGCCAATGCGTCGTCGATGAGGGACACAAACGCCCACCCAGCGCGCGAGGCGAAGGCGCGCAGCTCCAGCAGCAGCGTGCGCGGGAGCACCTCGAGCTTGTCGAGGAGTGCGAGGAAGATGTCGCGTGTCGCTTCGGCGTCCGCGAGCGCGCGATGCGCGACCGGCATGTGCACGCCGACCGCGACTGCGAGCGACGCGAGGTTCAACCGTGTCGCCGTCGGCAACAGCACCGACGCCAACTCCCACGTGTCGAACGAGGGGCCCACCGGCACGATCTGCTCCGCGCGCAGAAACGCCAGATCGAACGCGATGTTCTGTCCGACGATCGCACGGTCGCCGATGAAGTCGCGCAGTGCCTCGCGGACCTCGAGGAAGCGCGGGGCCCCCCTCAGGTCGGCGTCGGCGATGCCGGTCAGCTCGCGCACCTCGCGCGGGATACCGCGGCCGGGGTCGACGAACGTCGAGAAGTTCTCGAACGTCCCGGCACGGTCGAAGCGCGTCGCCCCCACCTCGATGATCTGGTCGGTCTCGAGGTTCAACCCCGTGGTCTCGAGGTCAATCGAGACGAAGGCATCCAGCAAGGGGGCCGCCCTTCAGGCGATGTGCGCGCGTCGAAGCGCGGGGTAGGCGGAGATTACGCCTCGGCGACCCCGTGTGAGGCGGCTTCGTAGGCGGCAGCAGCAGTGGAGCCCTGGGCGAAGCGTACCCAGAGGCCCGCCTTGGTGCGGTGGACGGCCTCGCACCGGCCTGCGTGGAGCTCCTCGAGCAGCTCAGACTCGGTGGCGACTGTGCGCTGGAAGCCAGTCGAGAACGAGCCGATGCCGCTCGTGGAGTGCGCGTCGCTGCCACCGGTGGTCGTCATGCCGAGCAGGCTCGCGACCTCCTCGGCGAACTCGTTCTCGACGTGGGTGTTCGCGCCGTTCGCGATCTCGATCGCGTGCACGATCTTGAACACGGGCATCGTCTCCGCGGCCTGCTCCGGCGTCAGGTCGAAGGACTTCCCGGTGCGCATTGCGGTGACCGGGTCGAACAGGCGACGGAACGGATGCGCGATGATCAGGTAGCCCCCGACGCGCTCCAGCTCGAGGCGGAGCTGCTCGGCGCGGCGGATGCCGGAGAGGTAGGTGTGCAGGCCCACGGCGATCATGTGGCCGAGGTCGGTCGCGACCTCCATGCCGAAGTTCACGAACGTCTCCGGGTACTGCTCGCGGAACGCCTCGCGCGCGTGGCGGTCGATCACGCGGTCATGATCGGTGATGTTGAAGCCCGACAGCGCGTTCTCGCCCGCGACCCGCACGAGGTCGTGCGGATCGAGCATGCTGTCCGACGAGGTGGGGCTCGTGTGGACGTGCATGTCGATGACCGACGTGCGGTGACCTTCGATCAGTTCCAGCGCCGGATCTCCATCTCTATCGCCGCTACTGCCACGTTGCCATCAGCGGCAGTACGCCCGCGAATGCAACCGTCGCCAGTACGCCGCTCCCGATGAACAACGTCGCCTCGCCTCGGCGCTCGAGCCCTCGGATGAAGGCGTACAGCCCCGTGATACCCAGGCCGATCACGCAGACACCGATCGCGAAGCGAGGCATCGGGACGACGATCCAGAGGGCACCCATGACCAGCCCGACCAGCGTCCACCCGATCAGCATCGCATTCACGATCGCTATCGTGAACACCGGGATGCTCACCCGGAAGCTGGACAGCTGCTCGGGCCACCCGGGCGATCGGGCGACGGCGATCACCACGAGCGCTGTCTCCAGCAGGCCCAGCGCGGCACCGATGATCCACCCCGCCAGCAGTGGTCGCAGCACGTCCGGGTCGAAGCCGCTCACGCGGGTGTGCCCTCGATCCGCTCGACCTTCAGCGAGGCGGCCCGAGGCAGCGTGTGTGCCTCGATCACCGTCGCACCGGTCGTCCCGAAGTCGCGCCGCAACTCAGCGACCTTGGCGCCCTCGGTCACCAGCAGAAACACCGCCGGTCCCGCGCCGCACAGGTGCAGCCGCAGCGCGCCTGCCGCGGCGTAGCCCGCGTAGTGCGCGACGAGTTCGGGTTGGGTGCGCTCGATCACGCGCTCGAAGACGTTGACCAGGTCGTTTGTCGGCGGCGGCGCGTTCCGCGCGATGCGATGCGCGAGGCGCTGAGAGATGTGACCGTGGCCGAAGTCCTGCGGCGTCAGTGCGGCGTAGCGCCTCGATGTCTTCGCCTCGCCCGCTGGCACCGGAGGCACGAGAATCAGCATCCGCAGCGGGCGCATGTCGCGGAGCGGCTCGACGCGGTCGCCGCGCCCGGTACATCGCGCGGTGCCGCCGTGCATGAAGAACGCGACGTCCGAGCCGATGCGGGCGCCGATCTCCGCGAGCCGCTCCGCAGACAGGCCGAGGCCCCACAGCGCGTTCAGCCCGCGCAGCACCGCCGCCGCGTCTGACGACCCGCCGCCGAGGCCGCCTGGCGATGGGATGCGCTTCTCGATCTCAATGCGCAGGTCGGGCTCGCGCCCGGCGTGCTCGGCGAGCAGCCGCGCGGCGCGCCCCGCGAGGTCGTCTTCGGGATCGATGCCCGCCGCGAACGGGCCAGACAGCACCACCTCGAGGCCCGCGCCCGCCGGGCGCGCCGTGATCGTGACGCGGTCGGCCAGGTCGAGCGTCGTCATGACGGTGTCGACCTCGTGGTAGCCGTCTGGGCGCTTGTGCAGCACCTCCAGCGCCAGGTTGATCTTCGCGGGGGCGATCAGGCGGACGGTGGCTGCGGACGTGAGAGCCTCGCCGCTATTCATCGTCATCGTGCACGTCGGGGGCGTCGTCGTCCCATTCCTCGAGGTCCTCGCCCTCGGAGAAGTCGGCGGACGCCGGGACGGCGTTCATCTCCAGGCCGTGCGGGTATAGTTCGTTGAACGTGCGGTAGAGCCGTTCCCAGTCCGCGAGGTCGAGGTGCTGCGCGCGCGCCACCGGATCGATCCCCGCCACCTCGAGGGCGTGCCGCACCTGCGGCGGCTCGAGGCCAAGCTCCTCCGGGAAGACGTTGTGGATCTGCTTCCTCGGCTGCGCGAAGCCGGCGCGGAGCAGGTGGAAGAACACCGCGAGCTCCTCGGGCTGCAGGTCGATCGCAGGACGGTCGAGGCGGGTGATCTCGACGACGGCGGACTGCACCTTGGGCGGTGGCCAGAACGCCGTCGAGGGCACATCGAAGAGCAGCCGCGGCGCGCCATACACCTTCACGGACAGCGACAGCAGCGATTCGCGCCGCGGCCCGCCGACCATCCGGTGCGCGACCTCGCGCTGCACGAGGACGACGATGCGCGTCGGTGCGGGATCAGACTCCAGCAGCCGCCGCACGATCGGCTGAGTGATGTAGTACGGCAGGTTGCCGACGGCGACGTACGGCGGCTGCACACCCGCCTCGTTCAGCAGTTCGATCGGCTCGAAGTCGAGCACGTCCGCCGCGAGGATCTGGAGCTTGTCGTACTCGGACAGCCGGGAGCGCGTCGATCCGGCGAGTTCCTCGTCGATCTCGACCGCCACCACCGTCGCGCCCCGCTTCGCGAGCTCCTCGGTCAGTCCGCCCGGCCCCGCGCCGATCTCGAGGACGACGTCGTCCGAGGTCAGTGCCGCCGCGTCGGCGATCGCGCTCAGGATCAGTTCGTCAACGAGGAAGTGCTGGCCGAGCGCCTTCCTCGGCACCACGCCGAGGCGTCGCAGGTAGTCCGGCATGTCGTCGGGCTTCGGCGCGGCGCTCTTGGACTTCGTGGACAGCCCGAGGCGACGGGCACGCGAGGTCTGCCTGCGTGCCGGCTTGGGTGTGGATCGTCTGGGGCTCATCGCTCCACCACATCCTTCGACCGCATGGCCTACAGATCTGAAACTGGGGGTGCGGGTATCCCGCGCTTCGCCGTCGCGGCCCGCAGGTCTGGAGGGCGGCGCGGGTATCCCGCGCTTCGCCCGCAAAGTTCAAGGTGGTCGTGCCCCGCCATCGTTCGATGCTGCCGGCTTGCTCCCGCTGGCCTGCTCAAACCCGGCGATCCCGTGGCACCCAACGCGTTCGACGTACCGTTGCTGCCTTCCGGCCCTGGCGGGGTTGGCCGGGCGTTGCCGCACAGGACCAGGCTCTCAACACCGCCTGGCGCTCGTAGTCCCTTCAGACATCGATCTCGGACGGGCATTCAACCCCGCTAAAGCGGATTGCGGGTACAGGGCACCGCTAACTCCCCGTCTAGCACGACCACCTCAAGGGTAGCAGCGACCTTCACTCGGGGCATAGCGCCGCGTGTCGTCGAGGCTCGCGCCGTGTCGAGCCGACTCCCGGAGGCCCCTCACCCTGCCCTCTCCCAAGCGGGGGAGATGGTTCTGACCGGATTACGCGCGACGTCGAGGAGCGTGCCGCACTTGGGGCTGCGAAGGGCTCTGCGGAGCCCGGGATGCTCGCAATGGCGAAGCCCTTCGAAATTGATCCCCCATCCGCGCTGGGGCCGGGGTGGGCCGCTCGGCGCTGTCACCTCGGCCTCCCCGAGTCCCCCGCGCCCGCCCCGATCCCGCCCAGCGGAACGCGGCGATACAATCCGCTCCCACGACGAACCTGGCGCCCCCGCGCGCCTCGAACCGACCGAACCGTCCCGAGGAGGCCCGCGTGCGCGTCCTGTCCCTGAGTCATCGCCTCCCCGGCATCCAGATCGACAACCACAGCATCCTGAACGCCCCCACGCTCTTCGATTACGACACGATCGTCTGGGACGTCGGCGCGGTCATGGCCACCATCCGTGAGGCGGCCCAGGGCGAGGGCGAGTTCCTGACCCACGCCGACCGCACCGTCGTGAACGGCGCGAACGTCGAGGGTGCGGCGGGTCTCGGCACGCTGCTCCAGCGACGCCGCGACGAGCTGCAGCGAGCGCTCGAGCGTGGCGCGACCGTGGTCGTCTACGCCTTCCCGCCGACGCACTTCTCCGGCGTGGCGGGCTTCACCGGCCTCGACTCGTACTGGGCGATCCCGGCACCGGATGGGATGGCGTGGGACGCCGCGACGATGGCCGCTGGCGAGGGCACGCAGGCGGCGGTCGTCGACCACAACCACCCGTTCGTCGCCGTCTACGAGCAGTACGAGCGCGAGCTCCTCTACCGGCTCTACTTCAACGAGCGTGCCCCTGGCTTCGCACGACACGCGAAGGTGTTCCTGCGCTCCCCGGGCGGCGCGCCGATCGGCGTCGAGTTCTCGATGTACAACGGGCGGCTGATTTTCATGCCGCCCCCCCGCCGCGCCGGCGAGGACTGGTTCGCCTCGAACGAGGGAGCCGCGCTCGCCACCGCCGCCGAGGAGATTACCGGTGCCTCCAGTGCGACCGCGCCCTACTGGGCAGGAGACCTGAACGTGCCCGGACTGCCCGAGCGCGAATCCGCCCTCGAGGCCGCGCAGCGCGCGCTCGGGCAGGCACAGTCGACCGTCGACACCGCGACTATGGCGGCCGCGGAGCGTGCTCGCATCCGCGAGGTCGTCTGGGCGCAGAGCAATGCCACGCTGCAGCAGGCCGCGATCGCCTGTGCCGAGGCGATCGGCTTCGAGGGTGGCCGCTCGCCCGAGGGCGATTCAGTGCTCGTGGACGGCGAGACGCGGATGCACGTCGTTGCCGCCGCCTCGACCGAGGCGGTCGGGATGTCGGCGCACTACCGCCTGCGCCAGTCCATCGACCACGTGATCGAGGAGCGCGCCGTCGCACCTCGCGGGCTCGTGGTCGCGAACGGCCAGTGCCAGTCGAGCCCTGACGAGCGTCGGCGCGAGATCGACGACTCGCTGCGCGTGGCTGCCGAGGCGACCCGCTACGCCGTGATCCCCGCGCGCGAACTGTTCGCTGCAGCCGTGTTCGCCCTCGAAGGTGGCGGGCCCGAGACCCTGTCGCAGATCCGCGCGCGCCTCATGACCACCGACGGCGTCGTCACGCTCGGCGACCTCGTCCCCTCGCTACGCACGGCGGCCGTGGACCCGGACGCTGAGGCTGCCGCGAATGCTGAGGCGATGGCTCTCGGGGAGGCGTATCACGAAAACGAGTAGCGCCTGCCGGATCGCCCGCTAGCCGAGCGGCCGGTTCACCTCGGTCGGGGCGGCGTAGTCCACGCCGGGGACCTCGAAGCCGAAGAGCTGGTGGAAGGTGCGCTGGTAGCCCTCGTAGTCGGACTGCGCGCGGAAGTTCTCTGTCGTCAGGCCGTCCCAGATCCCCGCGATCTCCGCCTGCAGGTCGGGCTGCATCTCGAGGTCGTCGAGGCGGATGCGCCCCTTCTCGTCAAGCGTCGGCGTCGCGCCCGGGCCGGTGTGGTCGCGGAACATCCGCACCACCTGCTCGATCGGCCCCTCGTGCGTGCCGCGTTCCTTCATCAGCTTCATCAGCACGCTCAGGTAGAGCGGCACAGCGGGGATCGCGGCCGAAGCCTGCGTCACGACGGCCTTATTCACGCTCACCCACGCATCGCCGCCGACCGCGGCACCCATCCGCGCGTCGAGCTGGTGTCCGGTCGCCTCGAGGTGCTCCTTCGCGTGGCCGATCGTGCCGTCGCGGTAGATCTCCGCCGTGAGCTCGGGGCCGATGTAGGAGTACGCGACCGTGCGCGCGCCCTGCGCCAGCAGACCTTCGCGCAACAGCAGGTCGATCCAGTCGGCCCAGTCCTCGCCCCCCATCACCTTCACGGTGCTGGCGATCTCCTCGTCGTTCGCCGCCTCGATCGAGGCTTCGGTGACCGCGTCGTTGCGGAGGTCG
>CAMDAY010000026.1 GCA_945888895.1 Dehalococcoides mccartyi
GCATAGAAACGAGGCCCGGGCGAGATGCTCGGGCCTCTTCGTTGCGGTGGGCTGAGAGGCCCGAGCTCGTGAGTGTGCTGACTGAGCACGCGTCAATAGATATGAGTCGTGCCGACGCAGATACTCTTCACAAATCGACACCACTCAGGTACCATTTCCTCGTGGCTACGAACTACTACGACATCCTGAGTGTGAAGAAGGGCTCCTCCGAGAAGGAGATCCGCTCTGCCTACCGTCGCCTTGCGCGGCAGTTCCACCCCGACGTGAACCCGGGGAACCCGGACGCGGAGCGTCGCTTCAAGGAAGTGAACGCTGCGAACGAGGTGCTCTCCGACGCGGACAAGCGCAAGAAGTACGACAAGTACGGCGACCAGTGGGAGCACGCCGACCAGATCGAGGAGCACCAGCGCCGCCAGCAGGCCAACGCCTACGGGCGCGGCGGCTACCCCGGCGGCCAGGGGTTCGGCGGCGCGCCCGGCGGTCAGCCGGGCGGCGCCTCGTTCTCGTTCGGCGCCGAGGGCGCTGACCTCGGCGACCTGTTCGGCGGGCGCGGCGGCGCGGGCGCGGCGGGCGGCGGGTTCTTCGACTCGATCCTGCGCGGGCGCGGACGGTCGCGCGGCCAGGACGTCGAGCAGCCCGTGAGCGTGAGTCTCGCCGAGGCCTACTCGGGCGCGACGCGCACCATCGAGATCCGCGAGGGCGAGGAGCGCTGCATGGTCTGCGGCGGCACCGGCCAGATCGCCGGTGCCGCGTGCCACGCCTGCCGCGGCAGCGGGACGGCGGCGCCGCTGCGGCGCATCCAGGTGACGATCCCCGCGGGTGTCCACGACGGCGCGCGCATCCGCGTGAGCGGTCGAGGTGGCCCGGGCGCCAACGGCGGCGCGGCGGGTGATCTCTATCTCCTCGTCACCGTCGGCGGCGACGAGCGGTTCCAGCGTCGGGGCGACGATCTGCACGTCGACATGGACGTCCCGGTCGCGGACGCCGCACTGGGCGGCGAGGCGAAGGTGCCGACGCTGAAGGGCAAGACGCTCGCGCTGCGCATCCCCGCGAACACGCAGGGCGGCAACGTGTTCCGGCTCGCCGGACAGGGCATGCCGATCACTTCGGGCGGGTTCGGCGACCTCTACGCCACCGTGCGCCTGGTGCTGCCGGCCGAGCTGACCGAGGCGCAACGCGCGCTGTTCGAGCAGTTGCGCGCGAGCATCGACGGGGCTGGGGCGGACACGGAGGCGAGCGCGGCGGGCGGCGGCGCATGACGAACGAATACGGGGGCGTAGGCAACCCGCAGCACGAGCCGGTGTTTCAGATTTCGGTGGTGTCGCGGATGGTCGGCATCCACCAGCAGACGATCCGGTCCTATGAGCGCGTCGGGCTGCTGAATCCCGCGCGCTCCTCGGGCAACACACGACTCTTCTCGCACGCCGACGTCGAGCGGCTGCGACAGGTGGTGCGCCTGGTCAACGACCTGGGGATCAACCTCGCCGGCGTCGAGGTGATCCTGCGGCTCTCTCGACAGATCGAGACGCTGCAGCAGGAACTGGCAGAGACGCGACAGGAACTGGACGTAGCGCGATCAGCGCGTGAGGGCCGGCGGCCCCAGGCGACTGAGGAGCGTGAAGGAGGGTACGAACGATGATGCGACAGGATCGCTTCACTGAGCAGGCACAGGAAGTGCTACAGGCCTCGCAGGAGTTGGTGCGCGAGGCGCGCCACTCGGAGTGGGACGTCGAGCACGTCTTCTACGCGCTCGTCGCGCGCAAGGACGGGCTGGCGCGCGAGGTGCTGACGCGCATGGGCATCGACGCGGACGCCCTCGGCCGCGCGATCAAGGAGCGCCTCGACCGGTCGCCGAAGCTCTCGCACGACGTGGTGCAGATCTACACGACGCCGCGCATCGTGCAGATGCTGGAGAGCGCGAACGCCGAGGCGGCACGACTGAAGGACGAGTTCGTGGGCGTCGAGCACCTGCTCGTCGCGATCTCGGACGCGACCGACGGCGAGGCCGCCGCGATCATGCGCGAGTTCCAGATCACGAAGGAGCGACTGTACCGCGCGCTCCAGCAGATCCGCGGCTCCGCGCGCGTCGACAGCCCGACGGCAGACCAGCGCTACCAGTCGCTCGCGAAGTACGCGCGTGACCTGACGGAGATCGCCCGCGCGGGCCAGCTCGATCCGGTGATCGGCCGCGACGTCGAGGTGGCGCGCGTGATGCAGGTGCTCAACCGCCGCACGAAGAACAACCCGGTACTCATCGGTGAGGCCGGCGTCGGCAAGACGGCGATCGTCGAGGGGCTCGCAGAGCGCATCGTCGCGGGCGACGTGCCGGAGCGGCTGAAGGACCGGCGCGTGCTCGCCCTCGACATGGGCGCGCTGCTCGCCGGCTCGAAGTTCCGCGGGGAGTTCGAGGAGCGCCTGCAGGCGATCATGGCGGAGGTGAAGCAGTCCGCCGGCGAGATCATCCTGTTCATCGACGAGCTGCACCAGGTCGTCGGGGCCGGTGGCTCCGAGGGCGCGATCGACGCCAGCAACATGATGAAGCCCGCGCTCGCGCGCGGTGAGCTGCACGTGATCGGCGCGACGGCCCTCGATGAGTACCGCAAGTACGTCGAGACGGACCCCGCGCTGGAGCGGCGCTTCTCGCCCGTGTACGTGGACGAGCCGTCCGAGGCGGACGCGATCCTGATCCTGCGCGGGATCCGCCCGAAGTACGAGCAGCACCACGGCGTGAAGATCACGGACGCGGCGCTGGAAGCCGCCGTGAACCTCAGCGTCCGTTACCTGCCCGAGCGCAACCTGCCGGACAAGGCGATCGACCTCATCGACGAGTCCGCGTCACGACACGTGATCGAGGCGGAGTCGATGTCGCCGGAGCTGCGCGACCTGAAGCAGCGGCTCGATGCCGCCTCGACGCGACTCGATGCCGCGGCGGAGCGACAGGACTACGAGGCCGCGGCGCGCATCAAGGTGGAGGTGCTGCAGATCCAGGAGGAGCTCGCCGCGCGCCGCCTCGACTGGCAGCGCGATCACGGGCTGTCCGAGGACGTGACGGAGCGCGACATCGCCTCGCTGATCGCACAGATGACGGGCATCCCCGTCGACAAGATGCTCGAGGGCGAGTCGGAGAAGCTGCTGCACATGGAGGAAGTCCTGCACGAGCAGGTGATCGGCCAGGACCGCGCGATCGAGGCGCTGTCCGACGCGATCCGCCGCGCGCGCAGCGGACTGAAGGATCCTCGACGGCCCATCGGCTCGTTCATCTTCGTGGGGCCGACCGGCGTGGGTAAGACGTACCTCGCACGGTCGCTGGCGGAATACCTGTTCGACGACCCCGATGCGCTGATCCGCATCGACATGTCGGAGTACCAGGAGCGGCACACCGTGTCGCGGCTCCTCGGCGCGCCTCCGGGCTACGTCGGCTACGAGAACGCCGGCGAGCTGACCGAGGCGGTCCGCCGCCGTCCGTACCGCGTGATCCTGTTCGACGAGATCGAGAAGGCGCACCCGGACATCTTCAACACGCTGTTGCAGGTGATGGACGACGGTCGCCTGACGGACGCGCAGGGGCGCACCGTGGACTTCCGCAACACCGTAATCGTCATGACCAGCAACCTGGGCACGGGCGTGCGCCCGGACAGCCTCGGCTTCCGGCGCGTGGCGAGCGACAACGACGCGGAGAAGCAGCGCAAGAGCATCGAGGAGTCGCTGAAGCGCGCGTTCCGGCCGGAGTTCCTGAACCGCCTGGACGACATCATCGTCTTCGAGCCGCTGACGGAGCCGGAGATCCTGCAGATCACGGACCTCGAGATCGACGAGGTGCGCGAGCGGCTGGCGGAGCGGCGCATCGACCTCGTCGTGACGGTCGCGGCACGGACGGCGCTGGCGAAGGAAGGGTACGACCCCGACTACGGCGCGCGCCCGCTCCGTCGCCTGATCGAGCGCAAGGTAGAGAACCCGCTGGCGAAGGAGATGCTGTCAGGCGGCTACGCCGCCGGCGACCGCGTAACCGTCGACGCCACCTCGACCGGCGAGTTCACGTTCACGCGCGAGCCGGGCGTCGTCGAGGAGATCGTGGACGCCGAGCCCGCCGAGTTGGGCACGCGGTAACACCCCGACGGAACCAACGGTACGCAGCAAAGAGGCGTTCCACGAGGGGCGCCTCTTTCGTTGTGCGCACGTGGTTCTGCGCCGGATCAGGGCGTCGCGTCGGCATCCACCCGCGGCTCCCACAACGCCCCCTCGTCGAACCAGCGCACGTTCATCTCGCGCAGGAAGTCGAGGGTGATCGGCAGGCCGGACGCCGAGCCGATGACTGCGTTGATGCCGCACTGCGGGCAGAACGCGGTGTGAGGGTCGGTGGTGTCGAGCCAGTTCTAGATCGCGCTCGGCGCGAAGATCGCGCCGCAGCAGAAGCACCCGCACCGCTCGCTCGCGAGCACCTCGAGGCGGTTGCGAGTCGAGTGCTCGTCGGCTGCGTCGAGGTCGAGGGTCGTCATGCGCGGCAGGGTACACGCCGACGCTGCCGGGCGTCCGTTGTAGGCTGGGATCGAGGAGCCTCGACATGCCGAACGTGACCGACGACTACAAGCGCGTGCATCCACCGACGCGCACCGCGCTGCGCCAGTGGTTCGCGACGAACGCGGCGGACTCGCCGGGCGTGTGGGTGGTGATGTGGAAGCAGGCGAGCGGGCGCACCGGGCCGTCCTACGTCGATGTCGTCGAGGAGGCGCTGTGCGTCGGGTGGATCGACTCGCGCAAGATCTCGCTGGACGACCACCGGTCCGCGCAGCTGGTGACGCCGCGCAAGCCTCGGAGTCCGTGGGCTGACTCGAACAAGGAGCGCGTGCGGCGACTGATCGACGAGCGCAAGATGCGCCCCGCGGGCCTCGCGGCGATCGAGGAGGCGAAGCGCAACGGGACGTGGGACGCGACACCGCGCATCGATCTGGCCGAGCTACCGGACGACCTCGCACGGGCGCTGTCGAAGAACGCGACGGCGCAGAAGCACTGGGACGCGTTTCCGCCCAGCGTGCGCAAGCAGTTCATCGGCTGGGTGGTCACGGCGGTGAAGCCGGAGACGCGGATGCGCCGCATCGAGCGCACCGTGGGGCAGGCGAGGCAGAACGACCGGACGATGTAGGACGCGGCTCGCGTGACCTCGAACCGTCGAGGTGCCGAGCGGGGCGGCCCCTCGCGCTCCCTACGAAGAACAGATCTGACTACCCGCGCACGTGACGCCGGGCGCGGCGGCCGGCGGCAATCGCCTGTGCCTCCTCGAGGAACGCGTCGAGCAGGTCGAGCGTGGCGACGCCGGGGTTGAGGACACTGATCCAGTTGAGCGATGCGTAGATCGGGTGCGGCATCAGCGTATCCAACTGCGTGTAGTCGTGGCCGGTGTCGACGGGGTTGGCGGTAATCGGGGCCTTCGGCGGCGGGCCGAACAGCGAAGTGTACGTGTCTGCGCTGACGCCGATGTTCAGCCGATACACACCGGGACGCACGAGCTCCGACGCGGCGTCGTTCGCATCGCTGGTCACGATCGTCGCGAACGGCATGCGGTAGTCGGGCTCCATGCCGGGCGGGTTGAAGCAGAAGAACGTGTCGCCGTTGGCCTCGACGGTGTCGACGCCGTCCAGCAGCTCGAGGATGTGGCGGGCGAGGGCCTCGGCGTTCATGGGGCGAACTCTACCCGCGCGTGAGGCGCACGAGCGGGATCTCCCGCGCGGTGCGCTTCGCGTAGCCGGGGCCCTGCTCGAGGACGCTCGCCCAGACGCGCTCGCGCTCCGAACCGTGCAGCGTCTCCGCGCTCACCTCGAAGGTCTCGCCGCCCACCTGGATGCGGGCGCGGGGGTGCTTCTGGAGGTTGAAGTACCACGCGGGATGGCGGTCGGAGCCACCGTTCGAGGCGACGAGCACGTACGCCTCGGCGTCGCGCACGTAGCCCAGCGGGGTCGTGCGCGGCTGGCCGCTCTTGCTGCCGGTCGTCGTCAGCAGCAGCACGCCGAGGCCCACCATGCGCGCGCCGATCCGGCCGCTCGACGCGCGATAGACCAGCACATGCAGACTCGTGATCACGTTCTGGATAGGATTGGCCACTTGGTCACCTCTAGCGCCCCACGCCACGCGCGGCGGCGTGCCTCTACCTTACCGCGCCACCTCGACGGGGATCGCGCGCTCGGTGGCGCGCCAGAGGGTGAGCGAGACGCCCGCGGCGACGAGGATGCCGAGCGCCATGCCGCCGAAGGCGAGGCGCAGCGAGGCGTCCCCGACGATGCCCGCGAACGGGCCGACGAGTGTGAACGTGAGCGAGGTGCCCAGCGGGACGACGGACATCATCGTGGCGCGGATGCTGGAGTCGGTGCGGTCGTTCACGTAGCCGCTGATCGCGGGGGTGGCGGCGCCAATCGCCAGCTGCAGCACGATGAACCCGACGAACGCCCCCGACCGATCGATCGTGGCGAGCACGGTGAGCCCACCGACGACACCCGCGATCGCGAACACGGCGAGGCGACGGATGCCGAGCCAGTGCGCGATCCTCGCGCTCGCGATCGCGGCCACTGCTCCGGCGAGTGTCGCGGGCGTCTGCAGCAACCCGAACCACGCGAGGGGCACGCCCTGCTGCTGCAGGAACGGCTGCATCAGCAGGATCGAGGCGATGAAGCCCGTCTCGATCGCGATCTGCGTGAGGAGCGCGTATCGCACGAGGCGCACATCGCGCAGTGCGCGCGCAGCGGTGCGCAGTGTCTCGATGTAGCTCGTGCGGTGGTGCTTGAGCTTCCTCGGCGGCTCCTGCATCAGCGCGAGGCAGACCGCCCCGGCGAGGTACGGCACGACGCCGAACATCATCGGCACCTGCAGCGTGCTGACCGAGGCGAGCCACGCACCGCCGATGCCGGCGATCGTGAAGGCGGCGGTGGTCAGCGCCTGGTACCGACCCGCATGTTTGGAGAACTCCCGCTCGCGGCCCTCGGCGGCCAGGGCGTCGTAGATGTACGCCTGGTCGTTGCCGGAACGGAACGAGAAGCCGCTGGACCAGAGCACGTACGAGGCGAGCAGGATCGGGAAGTTCGAGGCGAAGGCGAACATGGTCACGCCCGCACCCTCGATGATCAGGCCGAGCCAGAACGTCGCGCGGCGGCCGAAGCGGTCGGCGACTGCCCCGGACGGCACCTCCATCAGCAGCTTCACGCCCCAGTAGAACGCCTCCATGATCCCAACCTGCGCGAGCGTCAGGTGACGGAAGTCGAGGAGGTAGACGACCCAGATGGCGAGGCCCGGCTGCGCAAGCGTGAACACGCCGAGGGCGTTCAGCAGCCGCAGGTTGCGGTCGACAACGAACGGGCGCGAGGCTGGCGGGGCGGCGGGGGTCATCGGGGGCTCCGGCACCGCGCGTCGGCCGAGTGAGGGTAGGTTGTCGCGCGGGGTGTCGAGTCAGGATAATCGACGGGCTGCCCCACACCACCTCGACCTGACGCTCCCGCCGATGGAGGCCCTCATGTCCGCAGAGCCCCGACGCCCGTCCGGCGGGGCGTCATCGGACGGTCGCGCCTCGAAGCCCCCCTCCCCGAACCGCGCGATGCTGGTCGCCGCGGTCGCCGTGATCGTGGTCGTCGCGGTGTCGATGGCGGGCGGCGCGCTCTTCTTTGCGACGGCGCTGCCGCTGCCGCAGGCGACGCCCGTCCCGAACCTCCTCGGCGACACGGTGCCGCTCAAGCAGGCCGACCACGTGCAGACCGCTGCGCAGCTCGACCTCGTGCCAGGGCTGCCGCCCGCGGGCGGCCCGCACTTCGCGCAGCCCGAGCGGCCCGGCATATTCACCGCCCCCGTCGAGGACGGGAGGGCGATCCACTCGCTGGAGCACGGCATCGTCTGGATCAGCTACCGCGCCGACCTCATCGCCCCGGCGGACCTCGAGGTGCTCCGGCAGGTGGCGGCAGCGCATCCGCGGGACGTGCTGCTCTCGCCGCGCCCCGCGAACGCCGGCCCGGCCGCGATCACCTCGTGGGGACGCCGGCTGAACCTGACCGCGCCCATCTCGATGATGGCCGTGGAGTCATTCGTGGTCGCGAACGTGGACAAGTCACCGGAGCCCGGCGTCCGGTAACCTTGCATGAGGGCTGGCGGACAGGAATCATCGAACAACCGGACGAGGGCGGCAGCGCGGCCAGCAGGCCAGCGCACCGAGTCGAGGGGGACAGTGTGGGCGGAACGAACCGCAGGCGACAGCAGCGACCGAGCGCACCTCGACCGGCGGGCCAGCCCACCCCGGCACGCCCCGTGACTCCCAAGCCACAATGGCGCGAGACGTTCGACTCCTGGGGCGGCGTGCCGGTCTTCGGCGCCCTGGCCGTCGGCGTCGTCATCATCGCCTTGCTCATCTACTCCAACCGCCCAGGCTCCTCGGTCGGTACCCACCCGTTCGAGCCGTTCCCGCGGGCGGAGGTCAACGGCCGCGTCGCCGGGAAGCCCGACGCGCTGGTCAAGATCGTCGAGTTCGCGGACTTCCAGTGCCCGTTCTGCAAGCAGTGGAGCGACAACGTCGAGAAGCAGCTCCTCGAGGAGTTCGTGAACACCGGGCGTGCCTCGATCCAGTACGTCTCGTTCGCATTCCTCGGCGAGGAGTCGAAGCGCGCCGCGCAGGCGGCCGAGTGCGCCGCGGATCAGAAGCGCTTCTGGGAGTACCACGACCTGCTGTTCGCCCGGCAGGGCAAGGAGAATTCGGGCGTCTACTCCACGAGCAACCTGAAGAAGTTCGGCGGAGAGGTCAAGGCCAAGTACTCCGACTTCGACACCGCGAAGTTCGACCAGTGCGTCGACTCCGGCGAGAAGGCCGGGGCGGTGGACGCCCAGACGAAGCAGGCGAGCGACGCCGGCGTGCGTTCGACGCCGTCCTTCATCATCAACGGCGCGTCGCTGAGCGGCGTCCAGCCGATCGAGACGTTCCGGCAGGCGATCATCGCAGCCGAGACGGCGGCGAAGAAGTAGCGTCGGGGCACCTCGACAGGACTCGACGGGCACCAGGGCGGCTCGAGCGGCGGATGGCCCGCCGCGGGATGCGCGACGTATCATCAGGCGGTTCTGAGGGAGACGAGCGATGACGACCGACACGACCACCGAGACCGCTGAGACCGCGACCGACCCGACGTCGATCACGCTGACCTTCGACGACCTGTTCGTCCTCTCCACCGGGGACGTGGACGCGTTCGTCTACGACATGGCCGACGCTACCGACCCGCCTCCTTACTACATCACCATCGACAACCGCCGCTTCGGGCTGAGCGGGCTCACCTTCCTGGAGCAGGGCCACGGCGCGGTGCTCCCGCGCTGGGTGCGCGAGGAAGAGGCGGCGGGAAACCTCGTCGTGTTCGTGCGCCGCAACGAGCGGCTCATGGGCTACGTCTTCGACCCGGCCGCAGCCGGCGACGACGAGGGCGACGAGGCCGGCGACGACGAGTAGGCACGGGCCGCGCGATGCGCGGCCCGTCTTCCAGCGGTCGAGCTCGATGTTCGAGAGTGACCGATGACCACCTCGGCTCCTGCTGACACCACACGCGAGACGAAGCCGTCCCTCTGGACGCGCTCCTACATCCTCGCGGTCATCGCCTCGCATCTGTACTTCTTCACGTACCACGCCTCGATCGTCGAGGTGCCCGCGTCGCTGACGGATCAGCCGCCGTGGATCATCGGCCTGGTCGTTGGGGCGATGGGCATGGCGGGGATGATCTTCCGGCCGCTGGTGGGCGTGTGGCTCGACGGCGGCAACCGCGTGCGCCTGGCGAGACTGGGCGCGATCGGCACGACGATCGCGTTCATCGGCTACGGGCTCGACCTCGGGCCGTGGGCGATGCTCGCGTTCCGGCTGCTGCACGGCATGACGATGGCGATGTTCACGACCGCGCTGCTCGCGGTGGTCGGTGCCTCCGTGCCCCCGGCCAGTCGAGGCGCGGGCATCGGGCTGTACCAGACGGCCGGCGCGGTGGGGCAGCTGTACGCCGCACCGATCGCGATCGCCGTCGCCGTGGTCGCCGGGATGAACATCACGTTCCTCCTGACGGCCGGCGTCGTCTTCGTATCGCTCGTCACCGCCTCGATGGTGCGCGACACGCATGCGCCGGCGGTGGTGACGACGCCGCTGCCGTGGCGGCAGCGCGCGTGGGTGTCGAAGACCGCGTTCCTCCCCGCGCTCGTGTTCCTCTGCGTGACGGCGCCGTGGGGTGCAGTCACCACCTTCCTCATCGAGTTCGCGGACGAGCGCGCGCTCACGAACGTCGGGCTGTTCTACACGATGGTGGCCGCCACGCAGGTCCTGTCGAGGGCGAGCGTGGGCTGGCTCGCCGATCGGCTGACACCCGCCCTGACCGTCATCCCTGCATTGATGGCGGCAACGACCTCGCTCCTGCTGCTCTCTGTCACCCGCACGGAGACGATGCTCCTGGTCGCCGGCCTGCTGTTCGGGCTGGGACTGGCGTCCACGCAGACCTCCATGGTCGCGCTGGTCGTCAGCCGCACGGCGCCCGCGGGCCTCGGCTCCGCGATGGCGACATACACGATCGCGTGGGACGTGGGGCTCGTGCTGGGCGGGACGCTGTTCGGCTTCGTCGTCAACGCGACGTCACCCGCGACGACCTTCGCGATCATCAGCCTGATGCCGATCGCCGGCGCAGCGCTGTTCCTGCTGCGCGTCGCCCGCGACCCCGCGTAGCCCTCGAGGGCTGCGCTGCGTCGAGGGGCGAGCGGTCGCAAGGCGTGGGTGTACCTCGTCAGGTCGATGCGGCGGCGGGTGGCGGTCCATCCCCATCCCCTTCCCTGCGCGAGAAGGGGCCGAGAGAACCAACCGTGGGGGGCGGCGCCCCCCCGCACCCCGGCGGCGCTTGATCACCACGCACTGTCCGTTCTGCTGCGAAGCGGGAGAGGGTGGGGGTGGGGGTGAGGGCCTCTGCGGCTTGCTTCCCCTACTCCGTCTCCTCGATCGGCGGGCGCGGGGTGTCGAGGTCAGCGAACACGCCGCGGGCGCGGAGATCGTCGCGGATCGTCGCGTGGCGGAGCTGCGACTCGGCGGAGTCGAGCGGGCCGCTGAGCATCACGTGGGCGTCCTCGCCGTTGTCCTGGTAGTACGCAAGCAGCGTGCCGGCGCGGTGGAAGCCGAAGCGCTCGTACAGCGCCTTCGCGCGCTCGTTGGTGACGCGCACCTCGAGCACGATCTCCGGCAGCTCCGCCTCCCGTGCGAGGTCCATGCACTCCAGCAGCAGCCGCGCGCCGATGCCTCGACCCTGCTGCGCGGGGTCGACGGCGATCGTGACGAGGTGCATCTGGTCGTGCATGTACCAGACGCCGATGAACCCCACGATCCGGTCGGACCGCATGCGGCGCAGCAACCGACGTCGCAGCGTGGCGATCGCGCCCCGCGCACCCAACGCACCCATGCGCTCTGGCTCGTCCGAGGCGGTCGCGGGCTCCTCGATGGCGACGCGGTAGCGCGCGAAGGCGTTGGCCAGCTCGGCGTCGAAGGCGCGCGCGGGCCAGGCGTCCTCGTACGCCGCGGACTCGATGCGGCGCACCGCGCGGATGTCCGCGCGCGTCATGTCGCGCAGCACGATGCGCGTGGCGTTCGAGGTCTCGCGGGACGTCATATCTCGGATGGGAAGTTCGGGTTGGGGGCGGGGGACAGCGGCGCGTTCGGGTCGCGCTGATCGCCCCACCGTTCGAGGAGGTGCGCCCACTCTGTGTCCAGGAACTGGCGCTGCGACTCGACCCACGCCTCGCCGTGCAGCCGGCCCAGGTGTGCCTCCCACCCCACGCGCGTCTGGCCGAACAGCGTCGGCTCACCGCGGGGGTAGCGATCCTGCGAGCCGTCCGGTGTGGTCACGCGCTGCCTCATCCTGTGCCGTTCCGACCGAAATCATACGGGGGAGAGCCGGTCGACCCCAACCCGCGCGGGCGTGGCCGGGATCGCCGTGCCGCTTCCACCTCGGCTGTCGGCGGATCGAGGCTCACCGTTCGCCGTACGAACACGAGCAGGCGCCCGCGGGCGCGGAAGGACGGTACGGCGTGGGGAACTGGGACGAGCTGGGCGACAGCCTCGACGAGCCTGTCGATGACGACCTGGTCTTCGACGACGGCGAGGCGATCGAGGAGATCGACGACACGGAAGACATCGAGGCGGACGACGGGCTGACCGAAGAGGCGCGCGCGGAGCTAGAGTCGCTGGCCGCGGCCGAGGGCGACCTGCACGCTGCCCTGGAGGAGGCGCTCACCGAGACGCAGCGCGCGCTGGAAGAGCAGCGCCAGGCGACCTGCGCGGCCGTCGCGCGCTACCGCGAGGCACTGCTCGCCGCGGAAGCCCGACCTGCCGCCCGACCTCATCGCCGGCGACACGCTCGAGGACCTCGACGCGTCGGTGCGCGCGGCGCGGCAGGCGGTCGCGCAGATCCGCGAGCGGCTCGCCTCGGAGGTGCGCGCCGAAGCCTCGCGCGGGTTCCCCGTCGGCGCACCCGCGCGCGGCCCGCAATCGACGCGAGGACTGTCGAGCGCCGAGAAGATCGAGGCGGGGCTATCGGAGCGGCTGTTGTAGCCATCGGGCGGTGCAGGCGGTGCGGTCGACACGAAGCGGGGCGGGCATGATGCCCGCTCCGTTCTTCTGGTGTGACGTCGCCTACCGTCGAGGCTGCTAGTGGCCGGTGTACTCCGGCCTGCGCTTCTCGCGGAAGGCGCGCACGCCCTCCTCGGCGTCGACGCTGCTGCGCACGACGTTCGCGAGCAGCCGCTCGTGCAGCGAGTAGCTGTCGAACCTCGACAGGATGTCGTGGTTCGTGGCGAGCTTCCATGCCGCCATGATCTGCGTCGGCCCGTTCGCGAGCCCATCCACGAACCGCGCGAGTTCCTCGTCGAACGTCTCCGGCGACCACACGTGGGTGACGAGGCCCCAGCGCTCCGCGTCCGCCGCGTCGATGACCGCGCCGGTCATCAGCATCTCCATCGCGCGCGAGTGGCCGACCAACCTCGGCAGCAGGAGCGGCGTGCCCTGCCCCGCGAAGATCGCGTTCGCCGCGCGGATATCGCCGATCAGCGCGTCCGACCGCGCGACGCGGAAGTCGCTCGCGCACGCCAGCACGAAGCCCGCGCCGTGCGTGAGCCCATTGAGGGCGGCGACCACCGGCTTCGACATGGACATGAAGCCCCTGACGATCCGGTTCACCGCGCCGATGTCGGCGTTCACCATCCCGTGCGTCGCGGTGACGTCCGGGCGGCGCTCGACGGTGCCGCTGATGTCGTCGCCCGCGCTGAACGCGCGCCCCGTCCCCGTGATCACCACCGCGCGGATCGAGGCATCCCCCGCGCACTCATCCGCGAAGTCCGCAAGCCCGTCCTGCATCGCATCCGTGATCGCGTTCAGCCGCTCCGGCCGGTTCAGCCGGACCGTCGCCACCGCGCCGGCCCTCGAGAACTCGAGCCCCTCAACCTCACGCATCGGCAAGCTCCATCACGTCGACGCCGCAGTCCGCGCCGCGAGTGTAGTGCTCCGGCAGGGGGCTACTGACCGAGACAGGCGAAACGGCCGGAGTCCGACTGCGATCGAGCGGCCGACCATTTCGCCTCGGCGGCGGAGCGTGCGGCGGTGCGGCTGGTCCGCGGGAAGTCCGTCCAGTCGAGGGCCGTGAGCTCGGTGTAGCGATGTTCATCGTCGAGCGCGGGACGCTGCTGGCGTTCTCTTCCGGCACCTACACGGCGACGCTCCAGATCGCGGGGTCGCTGTCATCCTCGATCGCCGCGGTCCCGGTATCGCGCGGCATCGACGCCGCAGAGCTCACCGCCAGCCGTCGAGTGGCAGTCGCGATCTTCGACGCGGGGAACCCGGTCGACGCGATGGTGATCGGCGTCCACTAGCAGACCGGCAGTCGGAAAGCACTCGCTGGAACTCAGGCCTGGGGCTGCGGCACGAACGCGATGACCTGACCGTCATGCCACTCGATCTCCGCGGCCAGCGCGAAGCGCATCTGCGACCAGCGCCGGTGCTGCTCCGGGCTCTCGGCATTCGCGCGGTAGGCCTCTTCGCTCTCGAACACAACGGTCAGCCAGAAGACGTCCGGCTCGTCCGTCGATCGATAGACCACGCTGTGGATCATGCCGTTGATCCCGGAGGTGAGCGCCTGGTTCCAGGCCATTAAGGCCGGCTCCGCGCCCGGCAGCCCCTTCAATCGTCCGACGGTCCCAAACATCGTGAGCCCCTTCCGTCGCCTCGATCGCGCGTAGTCTAGCGCGCCAACGCGCGGCGGAAGGACGCGGCCGGCTGGCTGGACGCACCTCGACGATCGAACGTCCGTTCTGTATCATCTGCGCATGGTCGACGATCCCGGCGTGCGCCCCGGCCCGCTCACTCCCACCGCGACGCCCGAGGACGGCCGCACCGACGCCTCGCTGCGTCCGCGCCGCCTGGAGGCGTACTTCGGGCAGGAGCGGATCAAGGAGAGCCTGCGCATCTCCATCGAGGCGGCCCGCCAGCGCGAGGAGCCGCTCGACCACCTGCTGTTCCACGGCCCACCCGGCCTCGGCAAGACGACGCTGGCGATGATCGTCGCGGCGGAGATGGGCGTATCGATCCGCATCACTAGTGGCCCCGCCATCGAGCGTGCCGGCGACCTCGCGTCCCTGCTCACCAGCCTGCAGGCGGGTGACGTCCTGTTCATCGACGAGATCCACCGCCTCGCGCTTCCCGTGGAGGAGGTGCTGTACCCGGCGATGGAGGACTTCTCGGTCGACATCATGCTCGGCAAGGGGCCGAAGGCGCGCGACGTGCGTCTCAAACTGAACCGCTTCACCCTCGTCGGTGCGACGACGCGGTACGCGCTCGTCTCGCAGCCGCTGCGCGACCGCTTCGGTGCCGCGTACCGCATGGAGTTCTACGACCAGGCCTCCCTGGAGCACATCGTCACCCGCTCCGCCGAGGTGCTGAACTGCCGCATCGTGCCGGACGGCGTGTCGGAGATCGCGCGCCGGTCGCGCGGCACCGCGCGCGTCGCGAACCGGCTGCTGCGCCGCGTGCGCGACTTCGCCGAGGTGCGCGCGGACGGTGTCGTCACCAGCGAGGTGGCATCGAGGGCGCTCGAGCAGCTGCAGATCGACGAGCTCGGCCTCGACCAGATGGACCGCGATCTGCTGCGGGTGATGGCGGAGCGCTTCGGCGGCGGCCCGGTCGGCCTCGAGACCCTCGCCGCGGCGATCTCCGAGGAGGCCGACACGATCATGGGCGTGTACGAGCCGTACCTGCTGAAGATCGGCTTCCTCCAGCGCACCCCGCGCGGTCGCGTCCTCGGACGGCCCGCGTACGACCACCTCGGGCTCGACCCGCAGACGCGCAGCGCGCAGGCAACGCTGTTCGAGGCGCGCGCCTTCGAGGACGCGGCGTTCGAGGACGTCGCGGAGTAGTAGTTGTTGTCGGGGAGTCCTCGAATGGAAT
>CAMDAY010000027.1 GCA_945888895.1 Dehalococcoides mccartyi
CCGTATTTGTGGCGTGGAGGATGCCGCCGCGGTTGATGATCGTGTTCAGCGCCCCGACGCGCTCGACCATCGCGTCCGGGCGGTCGACGAGGCGCATCGCGGCGACCTTGTGCGGCACGGTGAGGTTCGCGCCGAGCAGGTCACCCGACCGCAGCCGTTCCACCGTCGCCGCGAGGTCCTCGGGCGCCGTGTCCCACGCCTCGTACTTCGCGTCGATGCCGAGCGCGTCGAGGGCAGCCTGCTGGAATTTCGGCGAGATCGAGTGCGACACCGGGTGGCCGAGCAGGCAGATCGTCTTCGTCATATCAGTTGCCCTTCGAGCAGGCGGAGGCGTTGAACTTTGCTGCGTTGGCGTTGTGCTGATCCAGCGTGGCGGCAAACAGGTGCGTCCCGTCGCACGCAGGCGACGCAACGAAGTACAGGTAGTTCACGCCCGCCGGATTGACCACCGCCTTGAGCGCATCGATGCCCGGGTTGGCGATCGGGCCGGGCGGCAGCCCTCGGTTCAGGTACGTGTTGTACGGCGATTCGAGTTTGAGATCCGCCTGGGTCAGGCCCGGCTTCCAGTACCCGAACTTCTTGACGTTGCCCGGCACGCGCGACACGGCGAACTGCACCGTCGGATCTGCCTGGAGCGGGATGTCCTGCACGAGCCGGTTGATGAACACCGCGGCGATCAGTGGGCGCTCGGTCGCATTCGCGGCCTCGCGCTCCACGATCGAGGCGAGCGTGACCACCTGGTGCAGCGTCATGCCTCGGTTGCGCCCGGCCGCGACGATCTCGGCCGTCACCTGCTTCCGGAAGGCGTCGAGCATCGCCTGCACCATGCTGGTCGCGGTGCTCTTCTCGTCGAAGGCGTAGGTGGCGGGCAACAGGTAGCCGAGGAGGCTCGCGCCGTCGGGGCGGTTGCTCAGGAACGTCGCCTCGGGTGCTGCGGTCAGCGCTGCGTCCCAGTCGGCGCGTGAGGCGATGCCCTCCTTCTGGAGGAGGGCATCGATCTCCTCGTTGCGGAGCCCCTCGCGGAAGGTGATCACCTGCGGGCGGTTCGGTCCACCGGCCAGCACGCGCACGATCTCAGCGGGAGGCAGGTCGGTGGTGAAGCGGTACCGCCCCGCCTGCAGCTTCGAAGACAACCCCGCGAAGTCGAGGAGCGCACGGAGCGCCTCCCCGTCCTTCACCACGCCGCTCTTCTCCAGCATCACAACGATCTGCTCCGCGCTGGAGCCCTGCGGCACCTCGATCGACATCGTGCCGTTGGCGGGCACGGCACTCCTCGGCGCCGGGCGTTCCCGGACGTCGCTCGCGAGGGCGCCCGGGACGCCATACAGCATCAACGCGAGCGCAAGGAGCACGACCGTGGTGTACACCGCGAGCCCGATCGTCGCGCGGGAGCGTGCGCTAGAAGGCATCGTCGACGCTCTTGCCGGGCGCGCGGTCAGGCGCGGCGTCACGAGCCGCCTCCGCACGGCGTCGCGCCAAGAACTGTTCGAGGATCAGCACGGCGGACAGATCGTCCGAGCGCTGCTTGGTGCCGACCAGCCGTTCCGCCTCGACCGAGGTGTATCGCTCATCCTCGTACTCTACCGGTAGGCCGAGGCTGCGTTCGATGCGATCGCCGAGGCGACGCGCCATCCGCGCAGATTCTTCCTCGAGGCCCCGCGGTGTGAGCGGCAGGCCGAGGACAACACCCTGCACGCCATCTCGGGCGCAGATCGTGCGGATCGCAGGGAACGCGACGCCCGCCGGGACGATCTCCAGCGGCACAGCGATGCGTTCATCAGGGTCGCAGATGGCGAGGCCGACGTGCGCCATCCCGGCATCCACGCCCAGCCATCTCATGAGCGGGGCCACGTCATCCGCGCACCGGGGTGGGCTGGACGGCGCGCATGTGCGTCAGGAGGACAGACGGTCGTTCGCCGCCTGCAACGCGGCAGCGAGCGCCTCGTCGATCTTCGAGGCATCCTTGCCGCCCGCCTGTGCCAGCTGAGGCCGTCCGCCGCCGCCGCCGCCGGCGATGCCGGCCGCGATCTTCACCACATCGGCGGCGCTGAGGCCACGCGCCACGACGTCGTCGGTGGAGGCGGTGATGAACGTCGGGCGTCCCTCAATGTCCGCGGCCAGTGCGATGAACGCGGAGCCGAGGACATCGCGCAGGCGTTCGGCCATCGCACGAAGCGCGTCGGCGGAGTCCACCTGCACGCGCGCCACGAGCACCTTCACGCCGCCGATCGTCTCGGCGCGATCCGCCAGGTCGTCGGCCGCACCGGCCGAGGCACGCCGCTCAGCATCCTCGAGCCGCTTCCGATCCGTGGCGAGCTGCTCCTCGAGCGTGGCGATGCGTTCGAGGATCTGCGACGGCTGGGCGCGGAAGTGACGCGCAATTGTGTTCACCATGCCGGTGCGCTCTTCCACGTACCGCTCCGCCTCGACGCCGGTCAGTGCTTCGATGCGGCGGAGGCCCGCGCCGATGCTGCTGTCGGAGACGATCAGCAGCAGGCCGACCTGTCCCGTCGAGTGGAGGTGCGTGCCGCCGCACAGTTCGCGGCTGTAGCACTCCATGGTGTGGCGTCCCGGAGCGTGCCCGCGCGAGTCGCAGTACTCCACCATGCGGACGCGAGAGGTGTAACGATCCTCGAAGAACGCGATCGCGCCGCGCTCGATCGCCTCGTCGTAGTCGAGCTCGAACGTCGCGCTTTCAATGTCGGCGCGCACCTTCGAGTTCACGATGCGCTGGATGTCCGTCATCTGCTCCTCGGACGGCGCTTCCGGGTGCGTGTAGTCGAAGCGCAGCCGGTCCGGTCCGACGTACGAGCCAGCCTGCCGCACGTGGGTGCCGAGGACGCTGCGCAGCGCCGCGTGCAACAGGTGCGTGCCGGTGTGGTTGCGCGCCGTGTCCTGCCGCCGCGCGCCATCGATCTGCGCAACGACTGATGCGCCAACGCTGATGCTGCCGGCGACGACGCGCCCGATCGCGACGATCGTCTCGCCGTAGCGGTGCGTGTCCTCCACGAGAAAGCGACCACTGTCGGCGGTGACGATCTCGCCGTGGTCGCCTACCTGACCGCCGCCCTCGGGGTAGAACGGCGACTGGAGCAGGACGACCTCGCCGGTCTGCCCTTCGATCAGCTGCTGCGAGGCGAGGTCGTCCGTGAACAGGTGCGCGACGGTGGTGCGCACCTCGGTCGCGTCGTAGCCGACGAACTCCGTCGGGGCGTCGAGGGCGGCGTAGCGCATTGCGCGGCTGTCCTGCGCGCCGCCGAAGGTCTCTTCGCCCTTCGATCGCTCCCGCTGGAGCTCCATCTCGGCGTCGAAGCCCGCGCGGTCCACCTCGTAGCCCTGTCCCAGCGCGACCTCGAGGGTCAGCTCCGGCGGCAGGCCGTGGGTGTCATACAGCGTGAACATGTCGCGGCCGGGGATGCGTCTCGTCGACGCCTCGCGGGCCATGACCTCGTCGAGGAGCGCGAGCCCGCGGTCGAGGGTCGCCTGGAAGCGCGCCTCCTCGAGCCGCGCGATGCGGCAGATGAACTCGCGCTGCTCGCCGAGGCTGGGGTGCGCGGCCATCGAATGATCGATCGCGGCACCCACGACGCGCTCGAGGAACGGCTCGCGCACACCGAGGCGGTGCCCGAAGTACACGGCGCGGCGCAGCAAGCGGCGCAGCACGTAGCCTCGGCCCTCGTTGCTCGGGAGGACGCCGTCGGTGACGAGGAAGGCGAGCGCGCGAGAGTGCTCGGTGATCGCGCGGAGGCCCTTCGCGATGTCGGAGTTCTCGTCCGGGTCGTACGCACGGCCGGTGACGCGCTCGGCGGCGCTCAGCACACCGCGCAGCTCGTCCGTCTCGTACACGGCGCGCACGTGCTGCACGACCGACGCGAGGCGCTCCAGTCCCGCGCCGGTGTCGATGTTCGCCGCAGGGAGGTCGGTCTGCGACCCGTCCTCCTCGCGGTAGTACGACATGAAGACGAGGTTCCAGATCTCAAGGAAGCGTCCGCAGCCGATGTCAGGATGGCAGGTGTCGCGGTCGCAGTCGGCGCAGCCGGGGGTCTTGCCCCAGTCGTAGTGCATCTCGGAGCACGGGCCCATCGGGCCGGTGTCGCCCGGCGGGCCCCACCAGTTGCCCTGCTCGGCGGTGTAGCGCAGTAGCCGCTCCGGCGGCACGCCGAGGGACGACCAGATCGCCGCCGACTCGTCGTCGGTGGTGAAGACCGTCGCCCAGAGCCTGTCCTTCGGGATCTCGAGGATCTCGGTCAGGAACTCCCACGCCCAGGGGATTACCTCGGGCTTGAAATAGTCGCCCACGGAGAAGTTGCCCAGCATCTCGAACAGCGTCAGGTGGTTCTCGTCCCCCACGACCTCCACGTCCGTGGTGCGGAAGCAGCGCTGGATCGAGGTCAATCGACGCGCCGGTGGCTCCTCGAGGCCCATGAAGTAGGGCTTGAACTGCACCATGCCGGCGGTTGTGAACAGGAGCGTCGGATCGCCGTGTGGGACGAGCGAGGACGACGGGATGCGACGGTGTCCGCGGGCCTCGAAGTAGGCGAGAAAGGCCCGCCGCAGCTCGTCGATGGTCACCGTGGCGTGCTCGTTTCCGCTCGTGGAGCCCCGGTCGCGAGGGGCTGGCTGCTGGAGTTCGGCTGAGGGGCGAGTGTAGAATGGCCCCCAGAGGCGGTCAATTTCAGACGGCCCCGATGTGACTGCGGCGTCCCACGCATCTGAGCGTGGCGCCCGAGCGTGGACGGCGCTCAACTCAGATGACGAGCCGCGCCACCGGTACCTATCCGCTCTCCTCCCCCAAGACGAACGCCGTGACCTCGCTCGCTGGGTGGACCGCCCTCGTCCTCGCCCCGGCCGATGCTGTCCGGATGCAGTCCGCCACGCCCACCGTCCTGCACGAGGTCGCCGGCGTGCCGATGGTCCGCCTGGTCTGCGATCTCCTGCAGGAGGCCGGCTGCGCGCACATCGTCGTCGTTGCGGGCGCGCCGCGGGTCGCCCTCGCGAACGTGCTCGACGAGGGCATCGAGATCGTCGACGCACAGGACGCGGAAGGCTCCGCGAACGCCACGCTCCGCGCACGCGCCGCGACGGGCACTGATCGCAACGTCCTGATCCTGCGAGCCGACATGCCGCTGATCAGCACGCGTACGCTCCTCGAACTCGCCGGTCGCCACCTCGGCGAGTCGCGCGTGCTCACCTTCCTCACCGCGTACCTCACCGACCCCAACGGCTTTGGCCGCATCCAGCGCCGCAACGGCCTCGTGCAGGGGATCGTGCGCGAGCGCGATCTAACCAGCGCGATGCGCGGCCAGCCCGAGGTCAGCGCGGGGCTCTACGCCGCGGACGCGACGTGGCTCTGGGAGACGCTCGCTGCCCTCGAACCGAACGCCAGCGCGGACTCGCTCGGCGACCTCGTGTCGCACGCAGTGGCCGGGGGGGGCGTGGACGCCTACCAGGTCACCGAGGCGACCGAGGTGGCACAGGTCGGTGACCGCGTGCAGCTCGCGCACGCCGACCGCGTGCTGCGCGACCGCATCCGCGAGCGCCTGATGCGCGAGGGCGTGACGCTGATGGCCCCCGCAACGATCTACATCGACGCGCGGGTGCAGGTCGGCGGGGACACGGTGATCCTCCCGGGCACACATCTCCTCGGCGCGACGAGGATCGGGAGCGGCTGCCGCATCGGTCCGAACGCGATCGTGCGCGACATGACGATCGCCGATCGCTGCGAGATCGGCGGCTCCACCCTCGAAGGCTCCGCAATCGCCGAGGGCGTGACGGTCGGCCCGTACTGCCACGTACGGCCCGGTTCCACGATCGAACGCGACGTCCACCTCGGCAACTACGCGGAGGTGAAGGCGTCGCGCATCGGTGAGCGCACCGCGATTGGTCACTTCTCGTATATTGGCGACGCGGACGTCGGCGCAGACGTGAACGTGGGCGCCGGCTCGATCACCGCGAACTACGATGGTGAGCGGAAGCACCGTACGGTCATCGGCGACGGTGTGAAGTTGGGCAGCGACACGATCATGGTCGCGCCCGTTACACTCGGCGCTGGATCACGCACAGGCGCGGGCGCGGTCGTCGTGGATGACGTGCCGCCGGGCGCAACAGTCATCGGCGTCCCCGCGCGTACGCGCGGCGCGGACGCCACCGGAGAAGGAGGTCACTCGGCGTAGGCGGATCGTCCGCCTCGTCGTGGCCTTTGGATACCAGACCTCTCATCCCGCTCGTCGTCCTCCTCAGCAGTGCCGCGCTGTTGGTATTGCTGACCGCCGCCGAGGCCGCCTCGATCCAGCTCGCTCGCCGGCGAGTGACGCACGACGCCAATGCCGTGCTGAGCGGCATCCTGCGCGAGTACGTCGGTCACCGCCAGGGTCTGCTCCGCGCCCTGCGGTCCGGTGTGACGCTCCTCACCGTCGCGGCGACCGCCGCCGCCATCTCGCTCGCCACCGGCTCGTTCTCACTCCGACAGGTCCTGGCAGGACTCGCGGTCTTCGGCGGCATCGGCATGCTCCGCGCCGCGGCGAGGCGCACGGCCCGCGCCGACGCCGAGTCCGCTGCACGCAGCCTCGATGCCCCCACACGCGTGCTCCAGGCACTGCTCACGCCGATCGCCATCCTCGTCGCGCTCCCGGTGATCGTCGTGACGCGCGCCCTCGGCTGGCGCAGCCCGACCGAGGAGATTGATCCGGGCGAGGAGCTCATCGGCCTCCTCGAAGCGACCGATGAGGAAGACGACGCGATGCTGGAGGAGCGCCAGATGATGCGCGCTGCCCTCGAGCTCTCGAACCACTCGGCCCGCGAGTTGATGACGCCCCGCACAGACGTCACGGCTCTCTCTGTCACCGCGAGCTTCAACGACGCGATGCGCCTCGCCGCCAGCAGCGGCTACAGCCGCATACCGCTCTACGAGGACACGCTCGATGTCGTCATCGGCGTGGTTTACGCCAAGGATCTCCTCGCTTATGTCTCCAATGGAAACATCGCGCCCCGCCTCGTCGATGTCGCCCGACCGCCCTACCTCGTCCCCGAGACACGCCGCGCTGACGAGCTGCTGACCGAATTGCGGCGCGCCCGCGTGCACCTCGCGATCGCCGTGGATGAGTACGGCGGGACAGCCGGCGTGATTACCGTCGAGGATCTGATCGAGGAGATCGTCGGCGAGATCACCGATGAGTACGACACCCCGGTGACCGAGGTCGAACAGATCTCCCCTGCCGAGGCGATCGTGGACGCCAGTCTCACGATTGACGAGCTGAACCACCTGTTCGCCTCCGAGATCATCGCGGATGACTTCGACACCGTCGGCGGCCTCATCGTCACCTCGCTCGGTCGGCTCGCGGTCCCGGGCGATGAAGTGGTGGCACGCGCCATCGACCCCGCCGGCGACGAGGACGACGTCCCCCACCTGGAGTTCCGCGTGCTCACGATCCGCGGCAGGCGCATCAAGCGCGTCCGCGTGCTGCGCCTGCCGCCCGGCGCCGCTGTGAACAGCACGGCTGTCGAGGCCGTCTAGCATTTCTGGTCGCGTGGGGGCTACCCTGCCGCCCGTGATCGACCAAGCCCCCGCCGACCTGCGCTATCGCGTCGCCCTGCACCGGGTCCACCGGCTCGGGAGCATGCGCTTTGGTCTGCTCAACGACTTTCTCCCGACCATGGAGCATGCATGGCGCGCCGGCGCGGGCGACCTCGCGGCCGCGGGGCTCGATGCCCGCACGACGACCGAGGTGATCCGCGCGCAGCAGGAGATCGACCCTGACGCCGAGATGGAGCGCCTCGAACAGGCCGGCGTGACCGCGCTCGCGCAGGGCGACCCCCGGTACCCGAGCCGCCTGGGCGAGATCGACGATGCCCCACCGATCCTCTACGTCCGGGGCGCATGGCGCGCCGAGGACGAGTGGAGCGTCGCGGTCGTCGGCACTCGCCGCGCCACGGCCTACGGCCGGCAGGCCGCGACCGAGCTGTCTAAGGGCCTCGCAGCGACCGGCGTGACGGTCGTCTCGGGGCTCGCCCGAGGCATCGATACGATCGCGCATCGCACCGCCCTCGACAGCGGTGGGCGCACAGTGGCCGTCGTCGCGAACGGCCTCGACGCCACGTACCCACCGGAGAACCGCAAGCTGGCGGACGAGTTCGCTGAACGCGGCGCGGTCGTGACCGACTACCCACTCGGCACGAAGCCGCGAGTCGATTTCTTTCCTCGACGCAACCGCATCCTGTCCGGCGTGTCGCTCGGCACGCTGGTCGTCCAGGGGGACTTCAAGTCGGGCGCGATGATCACTGCCAAGTTCGACACGGAGCAGAACCGCGAGCCCTTCGCCGTCCCGGGGGCGATCTTCTCCCCGCAGTCGCGGGGCCCCCTCGAGCTGATCCGGGACGGCGCGACGCCGGTCGCGAGCGCCAACGACATCCTCGAGGGGCTCAACCTGACGCAGGTCGGGGCGCAGATGGACTTCGGTCGGGCCGCGCCGCCCGATAGCGACGAGGAGCGCGCGCTGATGGGCGTGCTCACCCGCGAGCCGCAGCACATCGATTCGGTCGCACGTCTGAGCGGTTTGGCACCCTCGGTTGCGTCCGGTACGCTCGCTCTTCTTGAATTGAAGGGACTCGTCCGGGACCTGGGCGGGATGCAGTTCGTCCGAGTGCGCGAAGAGAGCGCCGAATACAGCGCCGCAGGCACCGACGGGACCAACCGATGACGACTGACACGCCGAGCACGCCTCGCCGCCGCACCGCTGCCACAAAGGCGGCCGGCGCGCCGGTGCGTCGCCTCGTAATCGTCGAGTCGCCCGCCAAGGCAAGGACGATCTCCCAGTACCTGGGCCCGGAGTACATGGTGGAGTCCTCCATCGGGCACATCCGCGACCTCCCCTCCTCGGCCGCGCAGATTCCGAAGGAATACAAGAAAGAGGCATGGGCGCGCCTCGGCGTGAACATCGAGGCCGACTTCGAGCCGCTCTACGTCATCCCCCCCGAGAAGAACGAGCAGGTCAAGAAGCTGAAGGCGCTCCTGAAGGACGCCGACGAGCTCTATCTCGCGACAGATGAGGATCGCGAGGGCGAGGCGATCGCCTGGCACCTGCTCCAGGTGCTGAAGCCCCGCGTCCCCGTCCGCCGCATGGTGTTCCACGAGATCACGAGGCCCGCGATCGAGGCGGCGATCGCCAACCCGCGCGACGTCGACTTCGATCTGGTGAAGGCGCAGGAGGCCCGGCGCATCCTCGACCGGCTGTTCGGGTACGAGGTCTCGCCCGTCCTCTGGAAGAAGGTCGCACCGAGGCTCTCGGCGGGCCGCGTGCAGTCCGTGGCCGTGCGCCTGATCGTCGACCGCGAGCGCGCCCGGATGCGCTTCAACTCGGCGTCCTTCTGGGACGTGGACGCCACGCTCGCCACGCGCGAGCGCCCAACCACCGACATTGGCGGCGACACCACGGTGGGCGCGCACCTCGTCGAGCTCGATGGGCGCCGCGTCGCGAGCGGGCGCGACTTCGACCCCGAGACCGGCAAGCTGACGGGCGACGGCGCGCAGGGTGCGCGCCTCCTCGACCAGACGGCCGCCGAGGCGCTCGCGGAGCGACTGAAGACCGCGACGTTCGCGGTCGCCGAGGTCAACGAGCGCCCGTTCACGCAGCGCCCGCCCGCGCCGTTCATCACCTCGACGATCCAGCAGGAGGCGGCGCGCAAGCTTCGCTACACAGCGCAGCGCACGATGCAGGTGGCCCAGCGTCTCTACGAGAACGGGTACATCACCTACATGCGTACCGACAGCACGAACCTGTCGCAGCAGGCGCTGGACGCCGCGCGCCGGCAGGCCGCCTCGCTGTACGGCGACGATTACGTGCCGGAGCAGCCTCGACGCTACGCGAGCGGCAAGGCGGCGCAGGAGGCACACGAGGCGATCCGCCCCGCCGGCGACATCTTCCGCACGCCGGAGAGCCTGCGCGGCGAGCTCGATGCCGACGCGCTGCGGCTGTACGACCTCGTCTGGAAGCGCACGGTCGCCTCGCAGATGAAGGACGCCGCTGGCCTCCGGACGCAGGTGCGACTGACCGCCGACGCGGGGACCGATGGCATCGCGACGTTCAGCACGGCGGGCAAGGTCATCACGTTCCCCGGCTTCCTCCGCGCATACGTCGAGGGCTCGGACGACCCGGACGCCGAGATCGAGGACCAGGAGAAGGTGCTGCCGCCGCTTGCCGTCGGCCAGCAACTCGACCCGCGCGCCCTCGAGGCGAAGGGCCACGAGACGCAGCCCCCCGCCCGCTGGACCGAGGCCTCGCTCATCCGCGAGCTCGAGGAGCGCGGTGTCGGCCGGCCGTCCACGTACGCCTCGATCCTCCAGACGATCCAGGACCGTGGGTACGTGTGGAAGCGCGGCAGCGCGCTCGTCCCGACGTTCGTCGCGTTCGCGGTCGTGAACCTGCTGGAGCAGCACTTCCCGAACCTCGTCGACCTCGGGTTCACCGCCCGCATGGAGGAACGCCTCGACGAGATCGCCGATGGCGAGCGCGATCCGAAGCCGTGGCTGCGCGCGCTGTACTTCGGCGACCCGAACGCGCCGCTGACCGACCCGCTGGGCCGCGAGGGCCTGCACGCGACGATCGACAAGGGCTGGGAGGCCATCGACGCCCGCGCCGTCTCGTCCGTGACGATCGGCGCGGACGCCGAGGGCCACGACATCTCCGTGCGCGTGGGCCGTTACGGCCCCTACCTCCAGATCGGCGACGGCGAGGAGCGCGCATCGCTCCCCGAAAGCATCGCGCCCGATGAGGTCACGGTGGAGGACGCGCTGCGCCTCCTGCACGAGGAGAAGCTGGGCGACCGCCTGCTGGG
Source organism: Dehalococcoides mccartyi (assembly GCA_945888895.1). Lineage (GTDB taxonomy): Bacteria > Chloroflexota > Dehalococcoidia > UBA2979 > UBA2979 > SHYQ01. The sequence goes on from CAMDAY010000027.1 coordinate 10,831, forward strand.
TACCGACCCGGAGTCACAACAGGCCGTGTACCTGAAGACCGGCCGCTACGGCCCCTACGTCCAGATCGGCGAGGACCCGCCACGCGGCAGCAAAGAGAAGCCTCGACGCGCGTCCCTCTGGGAAGACATGGCGATGGAGACGCTCGGCATCGACGACGCGCTGATGCTGCTGTCGTTCCCGAAGGTGTTGGGGAAGCACCCCGAGGGCGGCGATGACGTCACGGTGCAGGACGGTCCGAACGGCCCGTACGTCCGCTCCGGCAAGGACAGCCGCAGCATCGACGGCGGCCACTTCGCGATGAAGACGATGACGCTGGACGAGGCCGTGAAGGTCCTCGCGCAGCCTCGACAGTTCGGTCGCCGGGTCGCGCAGAGCGTACTGGCCGACCTCGGCGAGCATCCTGACAGCAAGGCAAGCATCACGATCCGCACCGGCAAGTTCGGCCCGTACGTCACGGACGGCGTCGTCAACGCCTCGCTCCCGCGCGGACGCGAGCCCAAGACGCTGACGCTGCAGGACGGGCTCGACCTCCTCGCCGCGCGCGAGGAGAAGCTGCGCTCCGAGGGCAAGGACCCCCGCGCCCCCAAGGCCGCGAGCAAGGCCGCCGCCAAGCGCGCCCCCGCCCGCCGCACCTCGAAGGCCCCGCGTGGCACGACGCCCCGGAACCGTCCAGGTTCCGCGACGGCGGGCATACGACAGGGCGATTCACGTCTCCCGTCGGGAAGCACTGAGTAGAACCCACCTGTTACTCTGCTTATGTCCAACCTCGGGCGGGGACACCTGAGGCACGCCTATGACCACCGCCGCCAAGCCGCGTCGAGGCAAGACCGAGCCCGAGCCGCTGCCCGAGATCGCGCCTGAGGCGAGCGCGGCGCTCGAGGCGTACCTGGCTCACCTCTCCGACGTGCGGCGGCGCTCTGAGTACACGATCCGCAACTACCGGACGGACCTCCAGGACTATCTGCGCTTTCTCGCGCCCAAGGGGATCGCGTTCGACGCGGCCGGGCGGTCGGATGGGCGGTCGTACCTGTCGAGGCTGGCGGACATCCACCTCGCCGAGGGGTCGATCAGGCGGCGTGCGACGACGATCCGAGGGTTCTACGGCTGGCTCGACGCCAACGGGACGACGCTCCGCGCCCGACCCGGCGACTCCATGCTGCGGCTGCGGTACCCGAAGAAGGGGCGACGCCTGCCGCACTTCCTCGACGTCGAGGAAGCGCAACGGCTGGTCGACGCGCCGGACCTCGAAACGGTCGGGGGGCTGCGTGACCACGCGATCCTCGAGCTGCTGTGGGGGGCGGGGCTACGCGTCAGCGAGGCGTCCAACATGGACGTGCGCGACCTCGACCTCACGAACCTGCAGGCGCGCGTGACCGGCAAGGGCGACAAGACGCGCATCTGCCTGTACGGCGAGCCCGCCCGCTCGGCGATCCGCACGTACCTCGATGATGCGCGGCCGCTGCTGGCGACGGGCGCACAGACGGCGCTGTTCCTGAACCGCGCCGGGGGACGGCTGACCGCGCGCTCCATTCAGACGATCGTGCGAAACGCCGGGATGCAGGCCGCGCTCCGGCAGGGTGTCCACCCTCACCTGCTCCGTCACTCCTTCGCGACGCACATGATCGAGGGCGGCGCGGACCTCCGCGTCGTGCAGCACCTCCTCGGGCACTCCTCGCCCGATACGACGCAGATCTACACGACGGTCGCGCATCGCCGGAAGGCGGAGTTCGTCGGGGACGCGCTCGAACGCGCGCGATCCGTGGAGCATCGACGCGCTCGCGTCGATTAGCGCGCGCCCGGTACCATCGAGGTTGCCCGGTAGGGCGCACCCGGACGTGATCTTGGGAGGTACGCGATGCGCGTGCTCGTACTGAACGGCCCGAACCTGAACCTGCTCGGCACCCGCGAGCCCGCGGTCTACGGGCGCGAGACGCTCGCCGACGTCGAGATGCTGGTTCGCAACCGCGCAGATGTGCTGGGGATCGAAGTCGAGTTCGCGCAGAGCAACCACGAGGGCGCGCTCGTCGACATCATTCAGGCGCACCGCGGCTGGGACGGCCTGATCCTTAACGCGGGCGGGTACACGCACACGTCCGTCGCCATCCCCGACGCGATCAGCGGTGTGCAGATCCCGACCGTCGAGGTTCATCTGTCGAACATCTTCAAGCGCGAAGAGTTCAGACATCACTCGTACATCTCGCCGGTCGCGTGGGGCTGCATTGCCGGGTTCGGTTGGCGCGGCTACATCGCCGCACTCGACCTGCTCTACGGACGACTGACCGAGGAGCAGGCGTGAATCACGCCGCGCGCATCGACCGGCTGCGGGCGCGCTTCGACGTGCTCGGGCCTTCCGGAGGGGTCGATGCACTGCTCGTCACGACGCCCTCGAACCGTCGATGGATCAGCGGCTTCACCGGCAGCGCCGGCGTCGCGCTCGTGACGCGCACCGAGGCGCGCTTCGCGACGGACTCGCGGTACTGGGAGCAGGTCGGGCGCGAGTGCCCTGACTTCGACCTCGTGCGGGTCGCGGGCGCGAACACGGGCGTCGCCCCGGCGATCCTCGAGGGGCTCGCGGGCGTGCGCGTCGGTTTCGAGCTGGCGGATGTCACGGTCGCGGCGCTCGAGGGCTGGACTCGCGCCATCGCGGAGCTGCCAGCATCGTCGCGCCCGACGCTCGTCCCCGCGCCCCACGCGATCGAGGACCTGCGAATGGTGAAGGAGCCGGAAGAGCTGGATGCGCTGACACGCGCCGTCCACCTCGGCGACGCGGCATTCGTGCACGCCTCGGAGCGGGCGGAGCCCGGCATGACGGAGCGTCAGTTGGGGTGGCTAGTGCAGGGGTACGCGCTCCAGCACGGCGCGGAGGAGCTGTCGTTCAGCACGATCATCGCGGGTGGGACGCACGGGTCGCTGCCGCACTGGCGCGCCTCGGACAGCCCGCTGGAGGCTGGCACCGGGGTCGTGATGGACCTGGGCGTCATCGTGGATGGCTATTGCTCCGACCTGACGCGTACCATCTTCCTCGGCGAGCCGGACGAGCGCTTTGCGCGCGTCTATGACATCGTACTGACCGCGCAGACCATGGCCGAGGAACGCATCGAGGCCGGGATGACCGGCGCGCAGGCGCACGCGATCGCCGCCGAGGTGATCGCCCGCGCCGGGCACGCCGAGCACTTCGGCCACGGACTCGGGCATGGCGTGGGCCTCGACATCCACGAGGACCCGCGGCTCGCACCGGCCTCGGGGCACGTGCTCGCTGACGGGCACGTGGTCACGGTGGAGCCGGGCATCTACGTCCCAGGGTGGGGCGGGGTGCGCATTGAAGACCAATGCGTGATGGAGAACGGTCGTCTGCGATCGATCTCTACCGCGCCGAAGTTTGATCGCCAGTTCGATTGTTCGAGGGGAGCCTGATCGTGATTTCAACGTCGGAGATGAAGAAGGGCGCCTCGGTCGAGATCGATGGCGGTCTGTACCGCATCGAGGAAGTCCAGCACGTCAAGACGAAGAAGTCCGCCGTCTACCACGTGAAGCTGCGCGACCTGCGCGCCGGTCACATCACGGAGCGTTCGTTCAACGCGGGTGAAAAGTTGCCGGTCGCGCGCGTCGAGCGCCGCCGCATGCAGTACCTGTATGGCGACGACAACAACCACACCATGATGAACACCGAGACGTTCGAGCAGATCATGGTGCCGACGCGGATCCTCGAGGACGCACTCCCGTACATGCGGGAGAGCGACGAGGTGCAGGTGCTGCTGTTCGGCGACGAGGCGCTCGGCGTTGAGCTGCCGGCAGCGGTCGAGTTGACGATCGCCTCGTCCGACCCCGGCGTGAAGGGCGACACCGCCACCGGTGCGACCAAGCCCGCGACGATGGAGACCGGTCTGGTGGTCAACGTGCCGCTGTTCATGAACCCCGGCGACACGATTAAGGTCTCGACCTCAGACGGCCGGTACCTGGAACGCACGAAGACCGCGTAACGCGGCTGCCTCGATGGCACGGGGTGTTCGAGGCGATCGCGGGGCGGCCCCCCCCTGCCCCTCCCGGCGCGGGAGGGGGCCCTGAAGTGAACATGGGTGCCCCCCGTACCCCGGCGGAATCGTTGGCACCAAGGCCCCTGAGCGATGTCGTGGGCGCAAGCCAGATGACGAATCAGGGCGAGTCGGCCGAGCGGAGTCACGCGCATGGCCACCGAGGTACGCCCCGTCTGGCAGGTCGTCCGCTACCTGCGTGAGCTCATCACGCAGGATCGCGTCCTTTCGGATATCTGGGTCGGCGGAGAGGTCACGAACCTCACCGCGGCGTCTTCGGGGCACCTCTACTTCACGTTGAAGGATCAGGG
>CAMDAY010000028.1 GCA_945888895.1 Dehalococcoides mccartyi
GATCGGCTCGACGATGATCGCGGCGATCGCGGACGGATGCGCCGCGAACTGCGCGCGCACGGCGTCGAGGTCGTTGTACGGAGCGACGAGGGTCTGCGCCGCGTAGGCGGCGGGGACGCCGGGGGAGTCGGGCAGCGCGAGCGTTGCGACACCGGAGCCGGCGGAGACCAGCAGCCCGTCCGAGTGACCGTGGTAGCAGCCCTCGAACTTGAGGAGCAGGTCACGGCCGGTGGCGGCGCGGGCGAGGCGGATCGCGCTCATCGCCGCCTCGGTGCCGCTGGAGACGAAGCGCACCATCTCGATCGACGGGACAGCCTCGATCACGCGCTCGGCCAGCTCGGCCTCGGCGAGCGTGGGCGCACCGAACGAGGTGCCTCGCGGCGCCGCCTCCTGGATCGCGGCGACGACGGCGGGGTGCGCGTGACCGAGGAGCAACGGGCCGTACGAGCAGACGTAGTCGATGTACTGGTTGCCATCGACGTCGGTGATCATCGCGCCGCTGCCGGAGGCGACGACGACGGGCTCGCCGCCGACCGCCTTGTACGCGCGCACGGGGGAGTCGACGCCGCCCGGCAGCACCTTCCGCGCCCGCTCCATGGAGGTGCGCGATCCGCTGCGATTGCTGGTGTCGGTCATGAGGCTGCTCCACACAAGATCGGTACGAGGTCCGCGAGTTGATTAATCACGAGATCGGGCTGCTTGAGGCGCTCCGGCAGCGGGCGCTCGTCACGGCGCACCCAGGCGACGCGCATGCCGACGTTCTGCGCCCCGCCGACATCGGAGTTCGCGGAGTCGCCGACGTAGAGCACTTCGTGCGGCTCGCAGTTCGCGCGCAGGCACAGGCCCTCGAAGATCGCGCGGTGCGGCTTGTACGCGCGCAGCGACTCCGACGACTGGATGATCGAGAAGCGCAGCCGTCCACGCGAGAGCGCGCCCTGCAGGAAGTCCTCGTCGGCGTTGGAGAGCAGCGCGAGGAGGTAGCCCTGCCGCGCGAGCGCCTCGACCGTGTCGTGCGCGTCGGGGTACGGGTCGACCTGCGACAACTCGCGGCGCAGGTAGTCGGCTGCCGCTGCGCCGTCGCCGGTGAGCCCGTAGTGGTCGAATGCCACGCCGAACTGGCGTCGCCAGATCTCGTGCGTCGAGTACCACGGCGGCAGCGGGCCGTTCAGCTCGTGGTCCCCACCGGCCTTGCTGCCGATGCGTTCGCGATCCTCGGCCCACACGGCGGCCTTGCCGTAGGACCCGACCCACGTCTCGAAGAACGCGTCGATGTCCGTCTCGATCCGCTGCTCCGCGAGGATCACCGACACCGCGCGGTGGAAGTCCGGGTTCACGAAGTTGAACAGCGTCCCGTACGCATCGAACGCGACCGTCTTGATCGTCCCCACATCAAAGGAGGGGGCGTCGAAGTCGCCGCTAGCTGCGCCGGGCGCGCCCTCCGCGGGGGCATTCGTCACGCGCGGTCCTCGCGGATCCATCGGGCGGCATCCTTCGCGTGGTACGTGATGATGATCGAGGCGCCCGCGCGGGCGATCGCCGTCAGGATCTCGAGGACGATGCGGCGCTCCTCGATCCAGTTGTTGCCGGCAGCGGCCTTCACCATCGCGTACTCGCCCGACACGTTGTACGCCGCGAGCGGCAGGTCGGTGTGCTCGCGCACGTCGCGGATCACGTCGAGGTACGCGAGCGCGGGCTTCACCATCGTGATGTCGGCCCACTCGTCGGTGTCCGCCGCCACCTCGCGGCGCGCCTCGCGGCCGTTCGCGGGATCCATCTGGTAGCCGCGACGGTCGCCGAACTGCGGCGTGGAGCCGGCGGCCTCGCGGAACGGGCCGTAGAAGCCCGAGGCATACTTCGCGCTGTACGCCATGATCGGCAGGCTCTCGAACCCCGCCTCGTCCAGCGCTTCGCGGATCGCGCCGACGCGGCCGTCCATCATGTCGGAAGGCGCGATCACATCCGCCCCGGCCTCGGCGCAGGTCACGGCCATGCGCGACAGCAGCGCGAGCGACTGATCGTTATCGACCTCGCCGGTCGGCGTGAGCAGGCCGCAGTGGCCGTGGTCGGTGTATTCGCAGAGGCACACGTCCACCACAACGACGAGGCTCGGGTCGACGCGCTTCAGCTCGCGCACGGCCTGCTGCACGATGCCGTCCGACGCGTACGCCTCGGAGCCCTCGGGGTCCTTGTCGGCGGGCAGGCCGAAGAGCAGCACCGCCTTCACGCCAACCTCGGACAGTTCGCGCGCCTCGCGCTCCATCTGGTCGACGGAGAGCTGGTACTGGCCCGGCATCGAGTCGATCGGCGTGCGGACGTTGGTGCCGTGCGTGACGAACATCGGGTAGATGAACTGCGCGGGGTCGAGGCGGGTCTCGCGCACCAGCGACCGGAGCGATTCCGTGCGCCGGGTGCGGCGTGTACGCGTGAACTTGCCCGTGCGGGTAATTGCGACCATGACCGGCCTCCTAGAGCGCCTGTGATACTGGCGTCTGTGATCTGGGCGTCGAGGTGGAGTGTATGTACGCGCGGAGCGCGGCGACCATCCCCTCGATCGTGTGTTCCTCGGCGACCACGTGGGGTGGCAAGCCCAACTCGCGCGCCGTCTCGGCGACGATCGGGCCGATGCAGACGACCGTCGCGCTGGCGAGCGCGGACAGGTCGCCGCCGAGCAGCGTCGCGAGATTCCTGACTGTGGACGACGAGGTGAATGTGACGACATCGATCTCCCCGGCGCGGACGGCGGCCAGCGCCTCGGGGGGCGCTTCCGCAGGCGGGGCGGCGAGGTACAGCCTCAGCTCGTCGACGATCGCGCCGGCCTCGCGGAGGCGGTCGGGCAGCACCTCGCGCCCGCCTTCGGCGCGTGGCAGCAGGACGCGCCAGCCCGCGATCTTGCCGGTGTCCACGAGCATCGTCAGGATGCCCTCGCTGATCGACTCCTCGGCGACCACGTTCGCGCGCAGCCCGCGCCGTGCGAGCGCCTGTGTGGTGCCGGGCCCGATCGCGCAGATGCCGACGTCGCGGAAAGCCCGCAGGTCGCCGCCCGCCTCCCAGAGTTCGTCCATGAACACGTCCACCGCGTTCGCCGACGTGAAGATCGTCCAGCGGTACTCGCTCGTCTCGAGGAGCGTGCGCGCCTCAGCGACGGCGGCGGGGTCGACGCGTCGTTCGAGCTCGATCGCGGGCAGTACGACGGGCCACGCGCCCTCGGCGCGGAGCACGTCGACGAGCGTCGAGGACTGTGCGCGGGTGCGCGTCACGAGCACGCGCTTGCCGGCGAGCGGCGCGAGGCGGCGCGGGTCGAGCGTTGATTGCAGCGCGGCCACGTCGCCCACGACGAACAGTGCCGGCGCCTTGATGCCGACGTCCTGCGCCACCTGCGCGATTGTGGCGAGCGTGCCGGTCGCGATGCGCTGGCGCGGCGTGCTCGCCTCCTGCACCAGCGCCGCGGGCGTCGAGGCGTCCCGGCCACCCTTGATCAGAGCGCGCGCGATGCCGTCGAGGCGGCCCACGCCCATCAGCACGATCAGCGTGTCCACGGCGGTGGCTAGGCGTTCCCAGTGGACACCGGCCTCGGGCTTCGTCGGGTCCTCGTGGCCGGTGATCACAGCGAACGACGTGGCAACGGCGCGATGGGTCACGGGAATGCCGCCCGCCGCGAGGCCGCCGATCGCCGAGGTGATGCCGGGGATGACGGTGCAGGGAATGCCGGCGTCGGCGAGCGCCGCGGCTTCCTCGCCGCCACGCCCGAAGACGTACGGGTCGCCGCCCTTGAGACGCACGACGCGCTTCCCCGCGCGCCCGTGCTCGACGATTAGTGCGGTGATCTCGTCCTGTGTCAGCGTGTGGTTGTCCGCGGCCTTGCCGGCGTCGATGAGCAGCGCGCCCGCGGGCGCCTCCCCGATCAGCTCGGCGGTGCCGAGGCGGTCGTACACCACGACCTCGGCGCGGCGCAGCGCGTCACGCCCCGCGACGGTGATGTAGCCGGGATCGCCGGGGCCAGCACCGACGAGCCAGACGTGTCCGAGCGGAGCGTTTGAGACCTTAGCCAAGGCGGGTGCCTCCTGCACTCTCGTAGCCCTCGCGCAGCCGCTCGCCGAGGCCGCGACCGAGGCTGTCGGCGTACTTGATCGCGCCCGCGCCGTCCCCGAAGACCGGCGCCTCGCCCTCGACGTCGCCGCCGAGCATCGCACGCACCGTGATCAGGCTGCCGTCGATTTCCGCAAACGCGCCGACCGCGAGGTCGCACCCCGACCCGAGCGCCGCGAGGACGGCGCGCTCTGCCGTGACGGCGGCGCGTGTGTGCGCGTGGTCGATCTGCTCGAGGATCGCGATCGTCGCGGCGTCGTCGCTGCGGCATTCGATCGCGATCGCACCCTGACCGGGCGACGGCAGGAACTCGCGCGCCTCGAACAGCTGGGTCGCCTCGTCGATCCGTCCCAGGCGCGCGAGGCCGGCGGCGGCGAGCAGGATGCCGTCGTACTCGCCGGCGGCGAGCTTCGCGAGGCGCGTGTCGACATTGCCTCGGATTTCCGCGGGGACGAGGTCCGGACGGATGGCGCGGATTATCGCGATGCGTCGGCTCGCGCTGGTGCCGATGCGCGCACCCGCGGGGAGCTCGGCGAGCCGCCGCCCCCCGCTCCCGACGAACGCATCGCGCGGGTCGGCACGCTCAAGGATCGCGGCGATCGTCAGGCCCTCGACTGGAGTCGTGGGCACGTCCTTCAGCGAGTGCACGGCAATGTCGGCACGGCCATCGAGGACCGCCTCGCGCACGGCGGCGGCGAAGATGCCCTGTCCGCCGAGCACGGTCAGCGGCGTCACGCGGTCACGGTCGCCCTGCGTCGTGATCTCGAGCACCGGCACCTCGACACGTGGATCGACCGCCTGGAGGGCGGTCGTGGCGAGGGCGCCCTGCGCGAGTGCGAGCGCAGAGCCGCGCGTGGCACAACGCAGGATGAGCGTGCTGGCCGTCATGCGTCCTCGACGGGCTCGTCCAGCCGGAAGAGCGCACGGGCGGTGTGCAGGTACGCCTCCTGGTCGCCGCGCTCGCGCAGCGTGGAGATCGGCGCGTGCAGCAACTGCCGCACGAGCGCGCGCGTCATGACGTCGGTCAGCTCCTCCACGTGCGCGCGCTCGTCGTCGCTGAGCTTGAGGCGACGCATCGTCTTAGCGAGCTCGCTGCGGCGCAGTTCCTCTGCGCGGTCCGTGATCGCGCTGATCGTCGGGACGATCTGGAGCTGGCTCCACCATTCGGCAAAGCGGCTCGTCTCCTCGTCCACGATCGCCTGCACGGCCGCGATTTCGCTGGCGCGTGCCTCGGTGTTGCGGGCGGCGATGTCCGATAGGTCGTCGAGGTCGTAGTACGACACGCCGGGTACATCGCGGACGGTCGAGTGGAAGTCGCGCGGCACGCCGATGTCGATGATCAGCAGCGGATGGCCGTCGCGATGTGACACGGCGTCCGCAACGGCGGCGTCCTCGAATAGTGCGTCGGGCGATCCGGACGCGGCGATCACGATGTCCGCTGTGCGGAGTGCCTCGACAGCACGGCCGAAGGGCAGCGCCGTTCCGCCGAGGGCGTCCGCCAGCGCCTGCGCGCGCTCCAGAGTGCGGTTGGTGACGACGACGCGCTCCGCGCCGTACGCGACGATTGCCTCTGCCGCGAGTCGCCCCGCCTCGCCCGCCCCGACGACGAGCACCGAGGCGCGCGCGAGGTCGGGGAACAGGTCGCGCGCCTGCTGCGCGGCGATCGAGGACACGGACACCGATCGCTCGCCGATGCCCGTCTCGTTGCGTGCGCGGCGGCCCGTGCGTATCGCGGTGTGGAACAGCCGCGACAGCATCGCATTGTCCGCGCCGGCCGCGACGGTCGAGGAGAACGCGGAGCGCACCTGCCCAAGCACCTCGGTCTCGCCGACGACCATGGAGTCGATGCCGGAGGCGACGGCGTACAGGTGGCGCACGGCGTCGGCGCCGTAGGCGACGTTGAAGTAGCGTCGCATCAGCTCGTCGTCGACGTCGAGTTCCGTCGAGAGGAAGCTCAGCGCGGCGTCCGGTTCATGGATGCCAGGGAGATACAGCTCAAGGCGGTTGCAGGTGTTGATGATCGTCGCCGCGCCGAAGGTCTTCTTCGCGCGCACGAGCACGCCGTTGAGCACCTCGGCATCAATCGCCACGCGCTCACGGACGTCGAGGGGCGCGGTCAGGTGACTCATTCCGGCGAAGGTGATCACGGCCGGGCTTCCTCGCGCGAGGCTTCCTCGGCCAATGCTTCCGGACGCCAGGTCGGCGACGGCATCAGCTCGGTGCGCCCGAGCGCGGCGACGAGCTGCTGCTTCGCCGCCTCCATGTCGCCGAGGTTGATGAACGCCATCAACTCGGAGTCGATCGCGCTCTGCCACCGGTCAGCGGAGATGCGGTTCGGGCAGACCTTGCACAGCAGCGGTGGCGGTGTCTCGGCCGCCGTGCACTTCGCGGCGCACTCACGGTCGCCCGCGCGGATCGCGACACGTACCTCTGCTAGCAGTTCGGCGAGTGCGACGACATCGTCGGACATGAACTCTTCGAGGCGCTCGCGCAGCCAGCGTGCCATCGCGGGGCTCGACCCACCGGTCGAGGCAGCGAGCGCGATCTCTCCGCGCCGCACGAGCGACGGCAGGATGAAATCGCAGTTGGCGGCGTCGTCGGCGGCGTTGACGAGGATCTTCCGCGCGCGCGCCTCGTCCGCCACGGTGCGGTTCACCGCGCCGTTGTCCGTCGCGACCATGACGAGGAAGTAGCCCTCCGTGTCGCCGGCGCGGAACTCGCGTGGCTCCCACTTCGCACGGCCCGCGTCCACGTACGCGCGCACCGGATCGATGAGCTCCGGCGCGACGATGGTCACGTCCGCGCCGTGGTCCACGAGCTTTCCGAGCTTCTCATCAGCGACATGACCGCCGCCCACCAGCAGCACCGGCTTGCGCTGCACATCCAGAAAGATCGGGTAGTAAATCAACGCGGCGTTCTCTTCTCGGTTCTTCTGCGCGGTGCAGTGGGACTATCGGAGCTCGGTGTCGTACACGGACGTCAGGCCGATCAGTGCGCGGTCGGCGAGGCCGGCGATCGCCTCGCGGGCGTTCTCAGCATCCTCGGGTGTGAGCCGGTTGCGCTCGGAGAGGCGCTTCGCGGTCTCATCGAGGGACTTGCGGAAAAAGATGAACGCCTGCACCGCCTGCCCGAGCGGGGTGCCGCGGCGTCGGAGTTCGCGGCCGTACTGCTCGCCGATGCCCCCGACCTCCTTCTCGAGGTCCGCGCGGCGGCCTCGACGGGAGATGTAGTCATCGACGATCTCGAGGAGACGACGACCAAGCGGGCGCAGCGCGTCACGCTCGGCCTGCTCGATCTCGCCGTACCACTCGTCGGCGGAGCCGGAGTGCAGCTGGTGGCGGATCCGGGAGGTCGCGGCGTCGGAAAGCGCGCGGTCGGAGCGCCGCCCGGCGCCCCCCTGGATCATCGCGAGCAACTCCGCCTCCGCGAAGCGGCGGTGGCCACCGGGGGTACGGAACACCTGGATCTCACCGGAATCGGCCCAGCGGCGCACGGTGGACTCGTTCACGCCCAGCAACTCGCAGGCGCGGGCCAGGCTGACCCAGCGCGTGGGACGTCCGCTGCCGGCATTGTTGGTCGCGCCACTGGGCGCCTCGTCGACTCGCATGGGCTTAGCCTTGCTATCCCAACGGCGAGCCCCGGGGTGGGGCGGGCAGCGCCAGAGTGGAATCTAGTCAAAGTGCTTCGTCGCTTGCTAGATTCCATCGTATTCTGCCTACCCAAACTCCGGCAACTCGGGGCGCGCACTACCGTGCGGAAAGGCCGATGTAATCCGCCAGCTCGCTCAGATCGAGCATGCGGCACGTGAACATCGGCGTGTCGAAGAGGGTGTACGCGGAGGCGCGTGAATCGCGTAGTTCTCGTACCAGTGCGAGGAACTCGCCGGGGTCGTCGCCCTCGAACGCGACCACGAACTCCTGGTCGTCCAGGCCGTACGAGTAGGTCGTGTTGATCTTGATGCCGTGGTACTTGTGGCCGACCTCGATGTGCTCGGCCATCATCGCCTGCCGCTCGGTGGCCGGGAGTTCGTACCACGCGCGCGTCTTCGCCATCGGGTAGACGAAGAGGTACTGGTTCACGCCGCCGTCCGCGCGGATGCGGGTGCGCTTCTCCAGCCCCTCGTGCAGGTCGTTCGTGTAGAGCGAGCGCATCGTCATGCTGAGGAACGAGTGGGGTCGCTCCAGCGCACCGCCCAGGGGCGAGCGCAGCAGCTCCGCGTGCCAGTCCGTGATCGGTGCCAACTCGTCGTGCGCCTGCCACACGAGGAAGTCCGTGTCGCCGCGCGTCCCGATCGTGGAGTACACGCGCGTCAGCATCTGCTTGCTGGACGCATCGAGCATCTTGGTGAGCTGCTTGCCCAGTGCGGCACGTTCCTTCTTCGATCCCCGGCGGACATCGCCGGCGACTCGGTAAAAGGAGAACTTCACGCTCTGCACTCCACGAGGGGTGACTCCCGGCGTGTACGCGGGACGCGCACCGGGCACCCCCTCCGCGGATGCACCGTCGCTGGAGGCGTGCGCGTGCGGGTGTGCTGGGGGTGGAGCGGTCGAGGGCTCGGGTGCCGTGAACGTGCTGGGGACAATGCGCCAGGAGGGCGTCGCCTCGCTCGTCGTCATGATGTCGTCTCCTCGCCGGTCGCTGCGCCGGCGGCGGTGCAGAGGGCTTCCCACTGGTCGTACTCGGGCACGAAGTAGGGGAGGCGGATCTTCTTGTATTCGGTGGTCGAGTACAGGACGCGGAAGTCGGTCACACCGGTCGCCGCGGAGATCGCGGCGGCGGCTTCCTCGACGCCCGCAACCTTTGCGTTGTGCAGCATCGAGAACACGGAGTACGGCCAGTCCGGGTACGTGGGGCGCTGGTAGCAGTGCGACACCCCGCGGTAGCCCGCGACGAACACGCCGAACTCCTTGATCTGGTCGGTGGGCACGTTCCATACCGCCATGCCGTTGGCGCGGAAGCCTGCCTGGCGGTGGTTGATGATGCCGGCGAAGCGGCGCAGGTGGCCGTGCTCCTGCATCGTCTGCCCGTACGCGATCACCTCCGCGCCCGTCATGCCGAGGGGCGCGCCGAGCGCCGCGAAGGGCTCCGCCACGTCCGGCATGTCGTTCTGCGTGGCGCGGATGAAGGCGATGTCGCGCGCCGTGATCGGGTGCCCCTTCGCCTCGATGCGGCGCTCCTCGGTGTACTCGGGGGCACTGCGCGCGTCGAGGTCACGCGTCCCCGCGAGGTCGAGCGTGACGGCGATCTTGAACAGGTGGAGCGTCGGCATCGGACGCGTCGATTCCGCCTCGGTCATCACGTGCAACTTCTGGATCACGGCGTCGAGGTCGACGCCCGGCGGCATCGCGACGGTGAACCAGATGTTGAACTCGTGGTTGCGACGGTAGTTGTGCGACACGCCGGGGTGCGCGTTCAGGATGCGCACCGCGCGCTTCAACTTCTCCGGCGCGATCTGCGTGGCGACGAGCGCCGAGGAGTACCCCAGCGCCTTCGTGTCGTAGATCGCGCAGATCTGGCGCACGACACCCGCGGCGCGCGCCTGACCGAGCCGCTCGAGGACCTCGGCCTCGCTGATGCCGAGCTGCTCGCCGAGCGCCGCATACGGGCGCTCGACCATCGGGTAGTGGTCCTGCATCAGGTCGAGGAGCTGGCGCGTCGTGGCGTCGAGCTCGCTGGGCTTCGTCGGGGTGGCGGTCATCGGGCGGCTCCGAGCGACTCGGCATTGGCGCCGGGGGCGATGGCGTTGAGCGGCGCCGTGAACGCGAGGCCGAAGTTGTTCTCGTACAGCTCGTTGACCTGCGCGGCCTGTGCGTCGGTCACGTCGCGCGCGTCACTGGCGCCCACGAACTCCTCGATCTGCTCGAGGTTGTAGATGTTCGGCAGCGCCGACACCACGCTCGGGCTGTGCAGGACGTAACGCAGCGCCGCCTGCGCCAGCGTGCACTGGTTTTCGTCGCACAGGAACTGCAGCTGCTTGATCTTCTCCAGGCCCTCAGGCAGCCAGTTCGCGGGACGATGTCGCCGGTGGTCGTTCTCCGGGAACACCGTGTCCTTCGTGTACTGGCCCTCGAGCATCCCCGAGGAGTGCGGGACGCGGACGACGAGCGCCTTGCCCTTGCGTTCGGCCACCTCGATCAGCGCGCGGCCAGGGTCGAGCTCCAGCGCGTTGTAGATCATCTGCACACCATCGACGGGCAGGTGCTCCATCGCGTAGGCACCCTCGGCTTCCCAGCCGATGGCCGGGCCGAGGGCGACACCGACGGAGCGCACCTTGCCTGCGGCGCGCGCGCGCTCGATGAACGTCCAGATGTGGTCCTGCGTCATCATCGCCATGCGCGGGTTGTGCATCTGGTAGAAGTCGATGTGGTCGGTGCCGAGGCGCTTGAGCGACGCGTCCAGCGATGCCTCGAGGAACTCGACGTCGAAGCGGTGCGGTGCCTCGCGGTGGCCGGCGTCGTTGGGATCGCGCGACGCCCAGTCGTACCCGAATTTCGCGCCGATCACGATCTTGTCGCGCTCGGTGCCGGGGAAGGCGTGCTGGAGGATGGTCTCGCCGCGCCCGTTGCCGTAGGTGTCGGCGGTGTCGAAGAACGTCACGCCCCGGTCATGGGCCGCGTGCATCAGGTGGGCAGCCTCGTCATCGGTGTAGTCACCCCACCACCCGGCCGCCATCGTCCAGACCCCGAAGCCGACTTCGGACACCGTCACGCCGGTGTCGCCGATCTGCCGATAGCGCATGAGTCCCCCTGCTGGAGAGCGTGTCTGTGCTTGGCCCGTCTGGGCCTACATCACGGTCAGCGCGGTTGGAGTGGGGGGCAAACGTTGAAATAGGTGAATTAATTCGTTTTCGGAAGATTTGCGGGAGCGGGAACCTCAGTTTTGCCTCGGTCGGTTGGGAAATTTTGCCCCATTCGTAATTGTCCCCGCTCGAGGCTGTCGGAACCTCTGGCGCACCGCGGCGCGGAACTAGCGCAGTCCCCGCTGCACCGACCCCGCGCCGAAGCGCCCGCGGATGCTGTCCAACGTCCGGTCGAGCTCCTCGTCCCGCAGCACGCCGGCCGGGCTGTCCGAGGCCGTCGGCGCATCGAAAAAGTCGAGTTGGAGCGCGTCCTCCACGAGGTTGGTCACGCCGAGTCCGATGAGTCGCACCGGCCGCAGCCCCCCTGCGGCGACGGTCGCCTCGAAGAGCGCGCGGCCCGCCTCGGCGATCGCCGCCGTCGACTGCACGGGACGTTCGAGGGTGTGCGACCGCGCGAGCGTGGTGAAGTCTTCCCAGCGCAGCTTCAGCGTGACGGTGCGGGCCCGCTTACCGCTCTCGCGCAGGTCGGTACCCACGCGCTCCGCGTGCCGTGCGAGCACGCGCTGCAACTCCTCGACGTCCGTGACGTCATCGAGGAACGTGACCTCGCGCGAGATCGAGCGCGCGACGCGCCCGTTGCCGTTCACGGGCGTGGGGTCGAGGCCGCGCGCACGCTCAGAGAGCACGGGACCGGAGCGCCCGAACTGCTGCGTCAGCCATCGCTCGTCGAGCGCCGCGAGCTGGCCGATCGTCCGGACGCCCATGCGCAGCAAGGCTTCCGCCGCCTTCGGCCCGACCATCGGCAGCTCGCGGATCGCAAACGGCGCGAGGAACGCGGCGTCCGTCCCGACCGGCACCTCGATGAGCCCGTCCGGCTTCGCGCGGTCGGAGCCGACCTTCGCCGTGGTGCGCGACCCTGCGATGCAGACGGACACCGCGACATCCAGCTCCTCGCGCACGCGGCGGCGGAGCGCCTCGGCCGCCGCGTGTGCGCCGCCCTCCGGATTGCCGATGCCGGTGAGGTCCACGTACGCCTCGTCGATGCCGACGGACTCCACCACTGGCGAGATATCGCGCAGCATCGCGTGGAACTCTCCGGAGACGCGCCGGTAGTCCTCGAAGTGAGGTGGCACGACGACCGCCTGCGGGCACAGGCGGAGCGCCTGCGTCATCGGCTGTGCGGAGCGGCAGCCGAACACGCGCGACTCGTAGGAGGCGGCAGCGACGACACCTCGACGTCCCGGGTGCCCGACGAGGACCGGCTTGCCGCGCAGGGACGGGTCGAGGACACGCTCCACCGCGACGAAGAACGTGTCGAGGTCGAAGTGGGCGATCCGGGGCGCCAGCCGGGGGACGGGGTCGGGCACGCGCCACCTCCAGCGGGGACGGCCTTCAGGGACATCGAGGCGTCGAGGATACCGCGCGGAACGGACGTTCTGCGCAGGCATTTCGTCACCCGCGCGACAGGAAGGGGCTCGACCATCCTGCTAGGATCGGAGGGTACTCAGCATCCCCGACGGCGTCCGCCAACCTGCACGTCCTAGTGGTAACTGAGCGACTGTTTTGATGGCCCGCCAGGGGGCGGCCAGTGATCTGGCGCTGCGAGCGTCAGTAGGAGAGTTCGGACGTTGACGCAGAGGATTTACGTTGGGAATCTCCCGTTCTCCGCTACGGAGGGGGAGGTCGCTGAATTGTTCGGGCAGTACGGCGAGATCGTTTCTTGCTCGCTGCCCAAGGACCGCGAAACCGGCCGCCCGCGCGGCTTCGGGTTCGTGGAGATGGAAGACGAAGACGCTAAGAAGGCCATCTCGGCCCTCGATGGCAAGGACATGGGCGGCCGCGCGCTGCGCGTGAACGAGGCCCAGCCTCGTGAGCAGCGCAGTTTCGGCGGCGGCGGTGGTGGCTACGGCGGTGGCGGCGGCGGCTACGGCGGGGGTTCCCGCGGTGGTGGCGGCGGCTACGGCGACCGTGGCGGCGGTGGTGGCGGCTACGGCGGTGGTGGTGGCGGCGGCTACGGTGGGGGCGGCGGCGGTGGCCGGCGCGACGACCGTGGCGGCGGCAGCCGCGGCGGTGGCGGGCGCTACTAGCGTTCTCCTGCATGCGCCCCGCGCGTGAGCGCCGGGTCGGTGCCGAGGATCCTCGTCCGCGCAGCTGTGTTGCAGGTTGATCAGCAACGGCCCTTGTTCCTCAATAAGCACAACCGGACGGCCCCTCGTGAGAGGGGCCGTTCTTCTTGCCTGGGTGTCGTCGAAGTCTGGCAGAGGCCGACGGGGTGGAGCGTCGAGCGGTCACCAGTCGCGTCGAGGTGGCAGTGGGGGGCGGCCCATCCCCCTGCCCCCTTCTCGGCGCTCGGGAGTCGGAGTTTGCTTGAGCAGCCTTGTCCGGCTCCCTCGCCCACAAAGTGGGAGAGGGTTCGAGCGAGGTCTGGTTCGGGATGCTTGAAGGGCGAAGCCCTTCAATTTCAACCCCTCCCGCGCCGGGAGGGGCAGGGGGGGCCGCCTGCCGCTGCCCCCTCGACGGCTGTCGCGTCGAGGCGGGCGAGCCGGCGTCCGGGCCACCTCGACGTCACGCGACGTCGAGGTGTGCGCTCGCGCTAGCCGTGGCTCGCGGCGGGGGCGTCCGAGGTCGGCTCGTGGCCGTCCTCGCCGACGATCGCGGTGGCCTCGGCGGCTTCCTCGGTGACGTCGCGCAGCGGGCGGCGACGGCGGTCGAGGAGGCTCACGGTCTCCAGCTCGTCCTCGGTGATCTCCTCGGCGGCCTCGGCGGCTACCTGGCCCTGCCGCACCCGCTTCGCGAGCGCGACACCGGCGGCGATCAGCACGGCGGAGGAGAGGGCGGCGCCCCCGGCGATGAACATGTGCTTCTTGCGCATCTCAGGGAAGCGCTCCAGCACGCGGTGGGCGAGCCGGATCGCATCGGTCTGGCCGAGCTTGATCGCCCCGTCCAGTGCTTCCCCGGCCAACTTGCCGAGCTGCTCGCCAGCTTCGTCTCGGACGCTCATGCTTCGTCCTCCTCGTCGTCTTCAGTCGTTACGACCTCGCGAAGCAGCGCCGCCACGTGGAGGGCGGCGTACATCGCCTCGCTCCCCTTGTTGCCGACACTGCCGCCCGATCGCGCTTCGGCCTGCTCGAGGGTGTCGGCGGTGATGATGCCGAACCCCATCGGGACGCCCGAGTCGCAACCGGCCTCTCGAATCCCACGCGCCGTCTCGCCGGCCACGTAATCGAAGTGCGGGGTTTCCCCCCGTACGACCGCACCGACGCACGCGATCGCATCGTAGGAACCAGAGGCCGCCAGCTCACCCGCGACCAGCGGGATTTCGAAGGCGCCCGGCACCCAGAAGACATCGATCGCTTCATCAGCAACGCCATGCTCGCGCGCCGTTGTTACAGCGCCATTGCACAGCCGTTTCGTGAATTGATCATTGAAGATCGATGCGACGATCGCGACGCGCATGCCAGCCGCGTTGGGGGTGGACTCTCCGAAGACATTCGGCATCTAGCGGCCTCTCGTTCCTGGCATCGGCTGGTCGAGGTAGTGGCCCATCTTGTCGCGCTTGGTGGCTAGGTAGCGCACGTTGTGCGCGTTCGCCGCCACCTCCAGCGGCACCCGCTCGACGACCGCGAGGCCGTAGCCATCGAGGCCCGCGCCGCGCAGCGCGCCGAACTGGTCGAGCTCCTGGATCTTCACGGGGTTGTTGGTCATCAGCCGCATCTGTCGCACCCCGAGGTCGACGAGGATCTGCGCGCCGATGCCGTACTCGCGGCTCTCCGCCGGCAGCCCCAGCGCGACGTTCGCCTCCACCGTGTCGAGGCCCTGCTCCTGCAGCTTGTAGGCGCGGAGCTTGTTGTGCAGGCCGATGCCTCGGCCTTCCTGGTCCATGTAGACGATCACGCCACGGCCGGCGTCGGCGACCAGGCGCATCGCGGCGTCCAGCTGCTCGCCGCAGTCGCAGCGCTGCGACTGGAACACGTCGCCGGTGACGCAGCGGTCGTGCACGCGCACCAGCACGGGCTCCTCGGTGGTGACGTCGCCCATCACGAGGGCGACGTGCTCGCGCTTGTCGATCAGCGTGCGGTAGCCGATCGCGCGGAACTCGCCGTACGCCGTGGGGAGTTGCGCCTCGTCCTCGACGCGCTCGACGAGGCGCTCATGCGCCATGCGGTAGGCGATCAGGTCGGCGACGGTGAGGATCCTCAGCGTGTGCTTGCGCGCGAATTTCTCGAGGTCCGGCATGCGCGCCATCGTGCCGTC
>CAMDAY010000029.1 GCA_945888895.1 Dehalococcoides mccartyi
AGCCGGGCATCATGCTCGGCCCGGGCATGCCGGCGTACCCGGACATCCAGCCGTAGCCGCGCATCCACCACCCCGCGCCGGGCATCCACCGCCCACCGCGATCGATCTGGTCGCCCGGCCCACCCCACGGCCCGTCGCGATACTCACCCTTACCCCCGCCGGAGCCTCCGAAGCCGCCAGAGAGCAGCATCAGGATCACGACGATCGGGATGACGAGGATCGGACGCACGAGGGTGGTGAGCCGGTTGCGTGGGCCATCGGCGTAGTCGATGGACAGACGGACGGGGTAGTCACCCGCGGGGGGCGGCGTGACGGCAGTCGCATCGGTGGTCATGGCGCGCTCCGAGATCTGCGCGCTGCCCTCGAGCCTTGCGAATTGCGCAACGAGGGCGCTCGCACCCGAAGTATGGCACGAGCGGGCGCCCGGCGTGACCTACGCGCGCACGCCGAGGCTGTCGAGCACGGACAGCCAGATCGCGTTGCCGTCCGTGTTGCCGAGAATCGGCTCACAGGCACGCTCCGGGTGCGGCATCATGCCGAGCACGTTGCCCCGCTGGTTGAGGATCCCCGCGATGTTGTTCAGCGATCCGTTCGGGTTCGCCTCGGGCGTGACAGTGCCATCGAGGTTGCCGTAGCGGAACGCGACGCGGTCGGTGTCCTCGAGCATCGCGAGCGTAGTGTCGTCGGCGAAGTAGCGGCCCTCGCCGTGCGAGACAGGCATGAGGTAGCCGCGCGTGGCGTCGAGGCTGCGCGTGAACGGCGATGTCTGGTTCACGGGCACGCAGTACGCGTCGACGCAGCGGAACTGGAGCGATTCGTTGCGCATCAGCACGCCCGGCAGCAGGCCCGCCTCGCACAGGATCTGGAAGCCGTTGCAGATGCCGATAACGAGACCGCCCGCCTCAGCATGTGCACGCACGGCCTGCATGATCGGCGAGAACCGCGCGATGGCGCCCGTGCGCAGGTAGTCGCCGTAGGAGAACCCGCCCGGCAGCACGACCAGCTCGTCCGGCTCGATATGCGTCTCGCGGTGCCAGACGCGGCGGGACTCGATGCCGACCTGCTGCAGCGCCCAGATGCAGTCGCCATCGCTCCACGTCCCGGGAAACACGACGACAGCAGCGCGCATGAAGGCTCCTTCGAGGACGGTGCGGCGAGGGGGAGTGCCCCCAGTATACGGGCGCTCTCGCGCCGGACGAGCGTCGAGCAGCACGGAGTCGGGCGTGTGCCTCGATGGATGAGCCGTCGAGGTGGCAGCGAAGGGCGGCCCGTCCCCCGAGACCGAGGATGCTTCGCACCTCGTACGACCGCGATCCCGGAACCCTCACCCTGCCCTCTCCTGCTTCGCAGGAGAGGGTTCCGAATTCTGGCCCCCTCGCCCATGTATAGGAGAGGGTCGGGGTGAGGGCTTCTCGGGTCGGATCCCACCACGGTGCAGCAGCGAACGCCTACGCGTCGTCCTCACCAAGGAGGGGCCGGTCGGGCTCGACGCGCGGGGGCGGCGGCGAGGCACGGCGACGCATGGGGGGCGAGATCAGGTCGTCTTCCTCGCCCGGGGAGACGATCACGCTGCCGGTCCGTGTCGTGGGGCGCGGGGCGGACGACGCACGCGGTGGGCGCGCGGTGCCTCCACCGCGCGACGCCAGCTCGCGACGGGTGGGCTCGGGGTACTCGACGCGCGGGTGGTACACGGCGGAGAGCGTGCCGACGTACGAGTCCGCGACGGTGCGCAGGTCGCGCATCGTCAGGTCGCACTCGTCGAACTCGCCCTCTTCGACGCGCTCGCGGATCACGCCCTCGACGATGGTGCGGATGCGCTCGGCGCTGCGGTCGGTCGAGGCGCGCACGGCGGCCTCGGATGCGTCGGCGATCATCACCAGCGCGGTCTCGCGCGACTGCGGCTTCGGGCCGGGGTACTTGAACACGTCGGCCGACACCTCGGGGTTCGTCGCCGCCGCGCGGCGGTAGAAGAACGCGGCGAGCCTCGTGCCGTGGTGCTCGGGGATGAACCGCACGAGGCCCTCCGGCAGGCGCTCGCGGCGCGCCAGGTCCATGCCGGCGGTGACGTGCTGGTGGATCACGCGCGTGCTCTGCAGCGGGTCGAGGTTGTCGTGCGGGCTCGCCTCCTCGCCCAGGTTCTCGACAAAGAACGGCGGCGCGATCAGCTTGCCAATGTCGTGGTAGTACGCACCGACACGCACGAGGAGCGCGTCCGCGCCGATGCGTTCCGCCGCGCGCTCCGCGAGGTTGCCGACGAGGATGGAGTGCTGGAACGTGCCGGGGGCCTCGTCCTGGAGGCGGCGCAGCAGCGGGTGGTTGAGCTGCGAAAGCTCCATCAGGTCGACGCGCGTGAGCACGCCGAGTCGACGACGCACGAGGTGAAACGTGATGATCGTCAGCGCGACCGTGAGCACGCCGTTCGCGCCCACCATGCCCGCGAGCCACACGGCATCCTCGCGACGCGCGTCGGGGTCGAGGAGCACGAGCGACACGAGCGCGACGCCGGACGCCGCCGCCGCGGCGAGGCTCGCGAGCGCATAGCTCTGCGGACGCTCCGCGCGCTGGGCGAGCAGCGCACCGGCGATCGAGCCGACACCGGCCGACAGCATCAGCCGGGCGGTCTCAATCTGCGCCACGTCGCCTGCGGCACCGAAGCCCGGCACGTACACCGAGACGAACCCCGCCGTCGCCGCGAGGATCATCGACAGCACGACCGCGACGCCGAGGTCGAGGAACACGACCGCGAGGATTGGCGCGGCGGCGACCGGGATCGCATAGGCGAAGAAGTGGCGGTGGAGGTCGGGCAACACGACCGGCAGCACGAACTTGATGATCAGCGCCGGCACCAGCAACAGGAACGCCAGCACCACCATGCGGCGGGTGCTGCCGAGCATCGAGTGGCGCGATGCGCCGAGATACGCGGGCAACGTGGCGCCTGCGAGGATGGCGAACAGCGCCGTGGAGGCCAGCGTGGGCCACTCGAGGCCGCCGTCGCGAATCCCGAGCTGAGTCAGTGCCTCGACGGCGGCGGGAGTGAGCTCGGTGTGCTCACGGACGACGACCTGCCCCTCCGTGATCGTCACGCGCACGGGCGGTGTGTTCGCCGCGGCATCGCGACGCAGCGCCTCGGTACGTATTGCATCCGCGACCTGTGTTGGCGCGATCAGCGGCGCGATCAGCTCCGCCGCCGCGGCAACCTCCTCGGAGTTCAGCTGGGCGCTCACGAACGTGCGCGCTCGCGCCCGCGCGGCGTCGAGGTCGCTGGCGCCGACGGTGCCGGTGAGCGTGCGCCCGAGCGCGTTCGCCGCCTGCTCCGCAAGCAGCTTGAGCCGGTCGTCGTTCATCGACACCAGCGTGCGCGCGGCAGCCGGCGAAAGGCTGGTACCGGGGATCGCGCGGATGCCGGACTCCCGCGCGGACGCGGACACGGTGTTGCGGCGCTCCGCCTCGATCGCCGTGATCACGCGGTTGAACTGCGCCGCCTGCCGGTCGCGCACGGACGGATCGAGGACGAGCACCGCGGGCACCGCGGCGGCGGCCTGCCGGCGTACCTCCTCGGTGCGAATGGGCGACTCGAACTCCACGTCGCGCGGGGCGACGATCGCGCGGTCTACGATGCGGCCCTCCGCGAGGCGGCTGCCGCCGGGGAACCACGGGAACAGCGCGGCCATCAGGCCGATCGTGAGCAGCACCCCGTACGCGATCGCGGGACCACGCACGCGGGGGGCGACGGCGGGCTCGGGGCGGCGACTCATCAGCGGCTCACGCGTCGCCTGGCCAGCTACGAGCCGGCGAGGATGTCCTTCGCGATCGCGTTGGCCGCGCCGCCGTCCGCGCGACCGGCGATGCGCGCCATCAGCGGGCGCATGATCTTGCCCAGGTCCGCGGCGGACGTGGCGCCGACCTCCTCGATCACCTCGCGGACGATGCCGCGCAGCTCCTCCTCCGACATCTGCTGTGGGAGGAACCCGACGATGGCGTCGAGCTCACCCTGCTCCTTCGCGACGAGGTCCATGCGGCCAGCAGCGGTGAACTCCGTGATCGAGTCACGACGCTGCTTCGCCTCCTTCTGGAGGACCTTCGTCGTCTCCTCGTCGTTGAGCGCGTGGCCGAGGTCGATGCGGGCGTACTCGATCGCGGCGATCAGCAGGCGCAGGGCGTCGCGCCGCTGTGTGTTGCCGGCCTTCCACGCGGTCGTCATCTCGGTGCGGATCGTGTCGGCGATGGCCACGCGGCCTCCTCGAGGTGCACCCGCGGCGCGGAGGTCGCGGCCCGCAGGTCTGAATTCGGGCAGCTTGCGCGCGGCGCAGTGCCCGTACGCTCTAGCCAGATGGGACGTCCCTGAAAACAAGAACCCCGGCGAAAGCCGGGGTTCGTTCGCTTGGACTAGTAGTCCCGGCGCGTCTTCGACCGCATCACCGCCTTGCGGAGCTTGCGTCGCCGCGCGGCTTCCTTCTTCTTGCGTCGCTCGGACGGCTTCTCGTAGTACTCGTGCCGTCGGGCGTCGGTGAGGATGCCATCCGCCTGCACACGCTTGTTGAAGCGGCGAAGCGCAGCCTCAAGGGACTCGGAATCACCGACGTAGACTTCGGACACTCGTACCACCCCCACCCGCGCCTCGCCGCCGAGCCAGTCGCGGGATGCCGTGCCGTACGCGCGTCTGATGCGCGTACATTGAATCGTATGCGGCGCAACGTGCCGCGGTCAACGTGACCCGCCGAGGTGCCCGCGATTCCGCGGGGGCGCACCTCGGACGTGGGCCGTACAGACAGAATCGGCGCGCCCTTCCGAACCGGAAGGAGCCGCGCCGACTCAATCGCCCTGTCCGAGGTTAGTCGGCGGAGGGGAGAACCTTCGGCTGGAGCTCTTCCATGCCGCGTCCGTTGACGTTCAGGTTGCAGTCGCCCGGCTTGATGCAGAGCACCTCCACGCCGGTCGTCTCGTCCTTGTAGCGCTTGCCCAGTGCGACAGCCATGTTCAGATTCCTTACAGCTGCTCGAGCGGGGTGTCGTCGTGACGCAGTTCAGCGTCGTCCGAACCACGCGTCACGATGAACTCGGCACCACAAGTAGGGCAGCGGTAGCGCTTCCCGGTAACTGCTGGCATCTCTGTCTCCTCCTCTGCACCACGCGGAGTCCCCCTCGCGCGTGGTGTCGATGGTGCTTGTATCGCCTCGACGAGCCGCCCACGCGACGTCGAGGTGCGAGCCGTCAGCCTACTTCAAGGACTTGATGTAGGCGATGATCTGGTCGATCTGCTCCGGCTTGAGCGAGGTGCCGAACGTCTGCGGCATCAGGTTCGGGGCGAACCCCTTCGTGAGCTTCGCGTTCGGCTGAAGGATCGACTCCTTCAGGTACGCGTCGTCCGCCTTCACCTTGCTTCCGTCGGCGAGCTCGTGGTCGGAGCCGGCGAGCCCCTTCCACGTCGGCCCGACGCTGGCCTTGCCGTCCACGGTGTGGCACGCCACGCAACCGTTGGCCGTGGCGATGTTCTTGCCCAGCGTGACCGGGTCGGTGCTTGCCCCACCGCCCCCCGCCGCGCCGCCGGCGCCGGCGCCGGCGCCGAACGGGTTGCGCTCGCGGAACTCGATCACGGAAGCACCGTACTGGCCGCAGTTCTTCATCGTGACGGTCAGCGTGGTCGGATCCGGCACGAGGATCGACTTCGCCATCGCCGCGTCGACCGCCGTCTTCTGCTCTGCCGTCAGATCGGCGTAGTGCTTCGCGGTGCCGTTGGTGATCGCGGCGTCCACAGCCTTCTTCTGCTCGGCGCTCACATCCTTCACACCGACGTCGGCGCCCTTGAGCGTCGGGTCGCTGTAAGGCTTCTGGAACTTGGCGATGGCCTCGGCCTGCCGCTCGCGCAGCGGCTCGTCGTGGTGATCGCCGATCTCCTTCACGAGATCCCAGCGCCCCTGCGTCATCATCGTCGCGAGGTAGTTGAGCTGGGTGTCTGACAGCGGCCCGCCGTACCGCTCCGACCAGAGCGGCATAGCGGTGTTGGAGCGTCCGCAGGCGAGCGTGTTGAAGAGGAAGTCGTGGATGCTGCGCGCCTCGCCGGCGGGCGTCGCCGCAAGACCGAACGGGTTCTTAGCGTCCAGCACGAAGAACGCAACGTTGTTCAGGCGCGGCGCAATGCCGCCATCATCCGGGCCCATGCCGTTCATGCCGTGGCAGGAGCGGCAGTTGTTGACGAACAACTCCGCGCCGCGCTTTGCCATCAGCTCGGCCTGCGTGTCACGGGCGGCCTGCTCGCGTGCCGGCTCGGTCGCGAAGTACGCGCCGAACACGAGGAACGCCATGAACAAAAGCCCGATCATGACGTTGACCTGCTTGGTCGTGTTCATGCGCCTACCACTCCGCCAGTCTGAGCCGTGCCGACGTTCTTCACCGGGTCGCTAGACCTTGACCGCACGCGTGGGGTTGTCCGGGCCGCCCGGCGTGATGGCGCCGGTCTGCACGGTGATGTTCCCCGCGGAATCGATCTCGATCTTCATCGTGTCCATGGAGCGCGGCGCCGGACCGAAGACGCGGATGCCGGACTTCGTGTAGGTGGAGCCGTGGCACGGGCAGCGGTACCAGCCCTTGTCGCCCTCGTAGTCGAAGCCGGAGATCCACGGGACGGTGCAGCCAAGGTGCGGGCACTTCCGCCACAGGGCGATCAGGCCGTCGGCGTTGCCGGAACCGCCGGGACGCGTCTCCGCGGGGTCGAGGTTGGCCATCCAGAACTGGCCCTCGGAGAACTGCTTGGGCTCGCCGCCCTTCGCGAAATCCTTTACGTTGCCCGCGGGCACCGGGCCACCGAAGCCGCGCACGTTGCGCGGGTACAGGAAGTCGAGAAGCGTGCCGACGCTGCCGAGCAGCGTCAGGCCGAGGCCACCCCAGAACGAGGCCTGGATGAAGGTGCGCCGCGAGACGTCCGCCTCCAGCGAGTTCACCGCAGCCGCAGGCACCGCACCGGGGTTCGCGACCTCGGTCTTGCGGGACGACAGAGCCGCGCGCCACGCATCGGTGGGCGTGGGCGGGGTGGCAGGCGCATCCGCCTCAGGCACCTCGGGCGTCTCGGTCTCGGTCTCGTTCGTCACGACCAACTCCTCGGACGATCGCGCTACTGGTGCGCGAAGATCGTGTACGGCCCCAGCGCCAGGCCTTCGCCGCGGAAGTACGTGCCCACGATGGTGAGCGTGACGTACACGGCGATGAACCCGGAGAACTGCAGGATCATGTGCTCGCGCTTGGTCTGGGCAATGCCTCGACGGTGCGCGACCAGCGACAGCAGGATCGGCAGGCCGACCATCGTCGTCACCGGAATGATCTGCTCGACCAGCACGGCGGGAATATTGATGTTCAGGTCGAGCGCAGGCAGGCCCAGCAGGTCGGTGCGCACCACCTTGCCCAGCGGGATGGACTTCGCCCACTCCAGCGGACCAAGGGCGCACGTCTTGGCCGCCAGTTCCTCGGGCGTGCAGGTGGGCCACAGCGGGAAGTTCTTCTGGAACTCGCGCATGTTCACGAGCCACGAGACGGGGAACTTCGCGCCGGTCAGGGACTCGTAGATCTTCGCGTGCATACCGTCGTCGAAGAAGATCAGCAGCAGCGTCCCGATCGAAGCGACCGCCGTACCAACCCACACGTTGAGCCAGTCCTTCGGGCCGCTCAGCCACTCACCCTGACCCTCGTTGTCGTTGTCCCAGTACGGGATGGCGCCGAGCGCGATGAGCGCGATCGTCGGCACCACGACGCCGGCGAGCGCCGGGTGCATGTGGAGCAGCAGCTCCTGCAGGTTCAGGAAGTACCACGGCGCCTTCGAGGGGTTCGGGGTCACGGCGGGGTTCGCGCGGTCCAGCAGGATCGCGTCCACCGTCACCGAGAGACCGACCAGCAGGATCGTGAACACGACCGCCGAGATGAACTCGATGAAGACGAGGTCGGGCCAGACCAGCAGCTCTTCTTCGCGCTGGCGTCGGGCACGTCCTCGGACGGCCGCAGACTGCGCTTCGGCGGGATTCGCGGTAGTCATCGAAGCTCCTCCCGGCCTACAGCGGCTTCGCGAGTCCGCCGTCACGGCGGATGCGCCAGAAGTGGACGGTCATGAACACGGCGGCCATCAGCGGCAGGCCGATGACGTGCAGCGTGTAGAAGCGGATGAGCGCGTTCTGGCCCACCTGGAAGCCACCGACCAGCACGAAGCGGTTCGGCTCGCCGAGGAGCGGGGCCGACCCGACCATGTTCGTGCCGACCGTGATGGCCCAGAGCGCCAGCTGGTCCCACGGGAGCAGGTAGCCGGTGAAGGAGAGCAGGAGCGTCAGCACCAGCAGCACCACGCCGATGACCCAGTTGAACTCACGCGGCGGCTTGTACGCGCCGGTGTAGAAGACTCGCATCATGTGCATCAGGACGGTCAGCACCATGCCGTGCGCCATCCAGCGGTGCATGTTGCGCATCAGCTGGCCGAAGCGGACGTCCGTGTCCAGCCGCAGGATGTCCTCGTAGGCACGTTCGACGGATGGGACGTAATAGAACATCAGCAGCACGCCGCTGATCGTCAGGCCGAGGAAGAGGAAGAACGACAGACCGCCGAGGCAGAACGTGTGCGTGATCTTCACGTGAGTACGGTGGATGCGCGTGGGGTGCAGGTGCAGGAAGACGTTGGTCGCCACGGCCAGCATCTGGTTACGCGGGGTGTTCGGGTAGCCGGAGCGGAAGATCGAGCGCCAGACGCGGTTCGAGAAGATCGCGTCGTAGAGCCGGTCACCCATCGAACGACGGGTTGGACGTTCAGTCGACGCCATCAGCAGTCCCCTCGCCAATCCAGACGGCGCCGTGCGCCGTGTCTGCCAGCTTCGCTCGCGGCCTCGGGAGTCGGATCCTCCATCGAGCCACCAGCAGGATCAACTCAGCCCAGGCGGCGCCTAGGCCTCCCACCATTTGCCGAGCACGACCATGATGCCCAGCCCGAGCATGAACGTGACGAACACGCCAAGCAGTTCCAGGCCTTCGCCCTCACCGAGCATCTGCGCCTCCGACAAGTCTGCGCGTGCCTCAACCGCGCGCCTGGCAGGCACACGGGCACCGGGCCGAATGTACCGATGCCGGAGTCCTTAGGTCAACGAACCACCCTGTCCGAGGCGCACTTCGCCGGTCTGAGAGGGAAGTATTACGCATGTGAATGCGGGCGGGCGGATGCCGGCGGCGCAGGAGAAGGTGCTGTCGGTGTGTCCGCGCAGGACGACTCATCCCCTACCCCTTCCCGGCACCGGGAGGGTTGAAGGCGAAGGGGCTTCGCCCGTCGAGCATCCTGGACGGCGGAACCTGAGAGCGGAGGCCGACGGGGGAGGGGGCTGGCGTGCGGATGGCTGCGTGCCCGAGCCGGGCCAGCCCTCCGGCCTCAGCAGGCACTCAGTGCGAGCGAGCACCTCGCGAGGCAACCCGGGGCACGCCGCCTCGCTTGAGGCGCCAGATGCCCCGCAGGTCGTCCGTGGCGGTCTTCACGATGTGGACGCGGGTGTCCGTGTCCTCTTCCCAGCGCACGGGCACCTCGCGCAGCCGGTAGCCGTTCTCCTGCGCCACCAGCAGCAGCTCGGAGTCGAAGAACCAGGCGTTGTCACGCACGAGGGGGATGAGGCTGCGGGCGGCTTCGCGGCTCATCGCCTTGAAGCCGCACTGCGCGTCGGTCACGCGCAGGCCCGCGATGGTGCGCAGGATGAAGACGTAGGCGCGGCTGATGAACTCGCGCTTGAAGCCGCGGTTGGTCTGGGAGTCCTTGTGCAGCCTCGTGCCGTACGAGACGTCCACCTCGCCCGCCGCGATCGGGTCGACGAGCGCCGACAGGTGCGCGAGGTCGGTCGAGAGGTCGACGTCCATGTACGCCACCACGTCCGCGGGCGACGTGAGCCACGAGGTGCGCAGCGCGATGCCGCGCCCCTTCACCGGGATGTAGATGACGGCGACGCGGCCCGCGTGCTCCGCCTCCAGCGCGCGGGACACCTCGAGCGTGCGGTCCGTCGAGGCGTTGTCCGCCACGACCACACGCCACTGGTGCTCGGGGTGGGCGTCGAAGTACGCGAGCACGTTGGGCACGCTGACGGGCAGCGCGCGCTCCTCGTTGTAGACCGGGATCACGACGTCGATGGTTGCCATGTCGCACATCCTAGCGGAGCGCGCGCGCGACGGGTGGGGGTGGCGCGGCGTGCGGGTTACAGAGTCGTGAATGCATCGAGTCGGGGAGAAGGGGACGGAGAACCCCCCACCCCAACCCTCCCCCACAAGGGGGGAGGGGGTCAGAAAAGCGGTCAGGGAGAGCACCGATCGGACGTTCCGTCCCCTCCCCCCTCTGTGGGGGAGGGTTGGGGTGGGGGGCGCTGTCGGACCAGCCCCCGCCGAAACACTAGTGGCGGAAGTGGCGCACCCCGGTGACGACGAGTGAGACGCCGAGGCGGTTCGCGGCGTCGACGGACTCGTTGTCGCGGATCGAGCCGCCGGTGTGGGCGACGACGACGCAGCCCGCGCTCGCGCAGACCTCGACGGTGTCGGGGAAGGGGATGAGCGCGTCGGTCGCCGCGACGGCGCCCTTGGCGCGGTCACCCGCCTGCGCTTTGCATAGCTCGGCGCTGCCGACGCGGTTCGGCTGTCCCGCGCCCATGCCGATGAGCACGCGGTCCTTCACGAAGGCGACCGCGTTGCTCTTCACGTGCTTGCAGATGATCCACGCGATCTTGAGGTCAGCCAGCTCTGCCTCGGATGGCTGGCGCTCGCTGACGACGTTCCACGTGTTGTCCTGCGATACGTCCGCGTTCTCGACCAGCATGCCGCCACGCACGCCGCGCACCTCCACGCGATCGGCGTGCGGGCTGCCGAGGGGCGCGGTGAGGATGCGCAGGTCCGCCGACTTCTTCTTGAGGTGCTCGAGCGCGTCCGGGTCGTAGCCCGGCGCGATCACGATCTCGTAGAACATGCGCGTGCTGCCATCGGATGGGCTGCGCACCTCGCGCAGCGCATCGGCGAAGGCGAAGTCGACGACGCGGTTCGTGGCGATGATGCCGCCGTAGGCGGAGAGGAAGTCGCCCTCGGACAGCGCGCGCTGGTAGAGGCCCGCCACGCCCTCGGGCTCATCGCCCGCTGCGAAACACGCGGGGTTGGTGTGCTTGATGATCGCGATCGCCGGCTCGTCGAAGTCCGCGACCACGTTGTAGGCGGCGTCGGCGTCGAGGATGTTGACGTACGACATCGCCTTGCCGTGGTGCTGCTCGAAGGCGCCGATGCCCTCGACGGGCGTCTTCACGGAGTCGAGCGTGTAGAAGGCGCCGCGCTGGTGCGGGTTCTCGCCGTAGCGGAGCTCCTCGCGGCGCGTCATGGCGACGGTGAGCTGCGTGGGGAAGATGTCCTCCGCGTCGCGCAGGTACTCGGCGATGTTCGTGTCGTAATGCGCGACGTGCTGGAACGCCTTCGCCGCCAGGCGGCGGCGCGCGGCCGCGTCGATCGCGCTCGGGTCGCCGTTCGAGGCGCGCAGCGCCGCCACGATCTCGTCGTAGTCCGCGGGATCGATGATCGGCAACACCGACATGTGGTTCTTCGAGGCGGCGCGGATCATCGCCGGCCCGCCGATGTCGATCTGCTCGATCGCGTCGGCGAACGCAGCGCCCCCGGCCACCGTCTCGACGAACGGGTACAGGTTGCCCGCGACGAGGTCGATGTTCGGCACGCCGTACTTCTCGGCGTCGGCATCGTCGATGCCGCGGCGGTAGAGGATGCCGCCGTGGACGATCGGGTGCAGCGTCTTCACGCGGCCGTTGAACATCTCCGGGCTGCCGGTCAGCTCGGCCACCTCGGTCACGGGGATGCCGGCGTTGCGGACCGTGGCGGCGGTGCCGCCCGTCGAGACGATCTGCCAACCCAGCTCGTGCAGCGCCTTCGCCAGCTCCGGGATGCCACGCTTGTCGTACACCGCGAGCATCGCCCGCCGGATCGTCTCAGCCATCTCAGTTCTCCAACCACAAGCGCGCCGTCTCAGGCGCGCAGTTCTCGTTGCTCGAGGCCCGAAGGTCTCACTCGAAGCCCGAAGGTCTGGCGGGCGGGCCGGGTATCCCGGCCATCTAGCCCGCTGAATTAAGTGCCGGGGACTCCGCGCACCGGCCCACCGTTCCCCCGCGCGACCACCTCGCCGATGCGCCACGCGCCCGGCAGTGCCGCGAGCGTGGCGTCGAGGTCGCTCGCCGCGACCGCGATGATCATGCCCGCGCCCATGTTGAACGTGCGGAACATCTCCGCGTCGGTCACGTTGCCCTCGCGCTGGATCAGCGTGAACAGCGGCGGGATCTTCCACGTCGAGCGGTCGATCTGCGCCGCCAGCGTCTCCGGGAACGGCCGGCCGAGGTTGCCGGGGATGCCGCCGCCCGTGATGTGCGCTGCCGCGTGCAGGATGCCCCGCAGCGGCTTCAGCGCCGGGTAGAACGAGCTGTGCACCGCCAGCAGCGCCTCGCCGAGCGTGACGCCGCCCAGCTCCTCGGGACGCTCCTCCAGGATCGCGCGCTCGGTGCCCAGGCGCGTGTCGCGCGCCGCCGGGGACTCGTCGCGCATCCCCTTGCCGAGGCCCCAGATCTCGCGCGCGAGCGAGTACCCGTTGGTCTGCAAGCCCGTCGAGGGCAGCGCCACCAGCGCGTCGCCCTCGGCGAGCCGGGAGCCGTCGATGATCGCGTCGCGCTCGACCACGCCGACGATGAACCCCGCGAGGTCGTAGTCGCCGCTGCGGTAGACGTCAGGCATGTCCGCCGTCTCGCCGCCGAGGAGCGCGATCCCCTGCTCGCGGCACGCCGAGCCGATGCCCTCGACGAGCTCGATGCGGCGCTCCTGCGGCAGGTCGGCGGTGGCGAGGTAGTCGAGGAAGAACAACGGCTCGGCGCCGACGGTGATCAGGTCGTTGACGTTGTTGTTCACCACGTCGCGCCCGACGCCCTCGAACTGGTCGAGCGCGGCGGCGATCAGCACCTTGGTGCCCACGCCGTCGGTCGCGCCCACGAGCACGGGGTCGCGATAGCCCTTGTCGCCGAGCGCGAACAGCCCGGCGAACCCGCCGCCGAGGCGCAGCACCTCCGGCCCGTGCGTGCCTCGACCGATCGCGCCGAACCGGCGCGCGGTCGCGTCCCCCGCGTCGATGTCGACCCCGGCGTCGGCGTAGGAGATGGAGCGTCGAGGTGGATCGGGCGGGCGCTGAGGCGGGACGGTCATCGGTCGCACTCACGTCGACGGGGAGGCGCGGGGTCGTGGAGCGTCAAGCGTACCGCGCTTCCCCGCGCGGAGCGAGCGGGGAGGGCGGCGCGGCGCAAGCGGCGAGGCCGAACCAAACCGCCCAACAGCCGAACTACGTCGCGAACAGGTCGAACAGGCCTCGCATGAACGCAGCGGGTGGCACGGTCGTATGGTGCTCGTTCGGCACGACCCATGAGGTCACGCTGGAATGCCCGCGCGCGCGCAGGCGCTCCTCGAACTCGCACATCCGGGACACCATCCGATCGGTCGCGAGCGGTGCCGTCGGCCACTGGAGCGCCGGTTCCCCTTCTTCTCGCTGCCCAGCAGAGAGGAAGACCCTCGCGGTCCGATCCGTGCTGCCCGCCACGAGCCGCTGCTCCTCGCGAAGCTCGAACCCGTCGTCCCACCACAGCGAGGGGCTGGAAAGCAGATAGCGCTGGAACAATTGCGGTCGGTGGAGCAACACATGGGAGCCGAACAGTCCGCCGAATGAATGGCCAGCGAATGTGCGGTCGTTCGGATCGGCGTTGTACTGGGACTCGATCGACGGGAACAGGCTCGCCAAGATATCCGCGAAATCGTCCGCGCCGCCGTGCTGGAACGCGTCCGCCTCCCGCCCGCTGCGCTCCGTCGGGGTCAGGTAGTAGTTTCGCAGCACGTTCAATTCAGCGTTGTCATCCGTGTCGGGACCAACACCAACGATCATCAGGTCTTGCGGAAACCGCTCGCCGCCGGTCCTGGCGAGATTGCGAGCGCTGCCCACCGCATGCATGAAGTGGGACGCGGGATCGAGGACATACACTGCGCGGGTGCGCCCGAAGGCGGTCGGCACCGGCGGCAGTGCCACCGTCACCCGCCAACGCCGCCCGTCCGGTGACACCAACGTGTGCATGTGTCCGTTCAGGACGACGAGCGGGCTTGCAGCGCTGAGATGCTCGGCCATCAACGATCCTCCTGCCGCGCGACTACGCGCAACCGACGACTAGACGGTCGCGGGCTGGGGGATGATCGAGGACTCGGTCGTGACCTCGTCGCCCGCGTTGCGCGTGGTGTCGAGGGCGAACTTGTCGAACTGGAGCGGGACGGACGCCGGGTACTGGCCGCTGAAGCAGGCCGTGCACTGGTTGCCCGCGACCTGCCCGGTGGCGGCGACGGTGCCCTCCAGCGACAGGTAGCCGAGGGTGTCCGCGTTGATGTGCTCGCGGATCTCCTCGACGCTCTGGTTGGCGGCGATCAACTCGCCGCGGGTGGCCATGTCGACGCCGTAGAAGCAGGGGTGCGTGATCGGCGGCGAGGTGATGCGCA
>CAMDAY010000030.1 GCA_945888895.1 Dehalococcoides mccartyi
CTCACGTTCAGCGCGATGCCGCTGATGGCGCTGCCGCTGGGCGTGTTCGCCGACCTGGTCGGTGGGGGCTGGGCGTTCGTCGCGCAGGGCGCGATCGTCCTGAGCGTGATCCTGCTCCTCGCGTTCACGAACCGCGCACACACCTTCGCCCGTCGCGCGGCCACTCCGCTCCCGGCGCCGTCCGAGACAGATGTCGCGCCGCCTCGCCCGTCGGGCGTCTAGTCCTCGACGCCACACCTCGCGCGCCGGCCGTCGTTCCGCCGCCGCGCGCTGCGCGTGAATGCGGCCCGATGGATCGTTGAGTGATCGCTGAGTCACGGCGGTGACGCGCACGTAACAAACGCGCCGTAGGTTGGGGATACGTACCGACACCCCCGCGCGACGAGAACGAGGACTGACCCGCGTGCAGCTGACGATGTCCCCAGCCCGCCGGCTGGCCGAACCCTTTGAGGTGTCCGGGTTCCGTCGACTGTGGCTGGGCGCGGTGCTCACTGCGACCGCGCAGTGGATGGATCGCGTCGCGGTCGGTTGGTACATCTTCAGCATCACGGACTCGGCGTTCCTCACCTCGGCGGCCGTGTCCGCGCAGATGGGACCTGGGTTCTTCGTCGGCCCGGTCGCCGGGGCGATCTCCGACCGCTCGTCCCGTCCGAGGATCCTCGCGCTGGCGATCGGGCTGCGCTCCTGCACGATCGTCGCGATGGCGCTGCTGGTGTACAGCGGCGTCACGCGCATCGAGCTGGTGTTCGCGCTGCTGGCGCTGGGCGGCGTCGGGCAGGCGATGCAGTTGTCGTCGCAGCAGACGCTCTCGTCCGACCTCGTCGGCGCGGACCGTCGAGCGCGCGCGGTGAGTCTGCTGTCGATCGGGCAGCGCGTCGTCTCGGCGGGCGGTGCGGTGGGCAGCGGCATCATCGTCGGTGCGTTCGGCCCCACGTTCGCGCTGGTGATCGCGGCCTGCGCCACCTCGGCGGCAGCGTTCTCGTACTCGACGATCACGGAGCCGCGCGTGAACCACGCGAGCGGTCGAGGATCGCTGTACCGCGACACCGTGCATGGCCTGGTGACCGTGGGGCGCGTGCCGCTCGCGGCGATCCTGCTGGGCCTGATGGTGATCGTCGAGGTGTTCGGCTTCTCGTTCTTTGCGCTGGTGCCCGCCATCGCCAATCGCGTCCTGCATGTCGGGCCGGTGGGCCTCGGCGGGTTGAACGCCGCCACCTCAATCGGTGGGGTGCTTGGGCTGGTGTTCTTCGCGACGTACGCCGAGCGGCTGCGGCTGGGCATCCTGTTCCTGTGCGTGTTCGGCTCGTTCGGGGCGCTGATGGTCGTCGTCGGCTCGGCGCCGTGGTACCTCGTGTCGCTGATGGCCGCCGCGGGCATCGGGTGCTGCGCCGCGCTGATCGATGCCCTCGAGTGGCTGTTGCTGCAGCAGAGCGTGAGCGACGACCTGCGGGGGCGCGCGCTGGGTGCGTGGAACGTCGCGATTGGCTTCGGCTGGATCGTCGGGCCGCTGACCCTCGGCGCGCTCGCGGACGTGATCGGCGTGTCGGCGGCGTTCGCGCTGGCCGGCTCGGTCGTCCTCTCCGCGTGCGCCGTCGCCAGCGTCGTCTCGTCGAGGCTGCGCGCGGCCTGACGCGCGGCCCTGATGCGGCCGGCTCCCTGGCAATGCGTGATCTATCTCGCCTCAATCTGTGCGAAACGAACGGCCGCTAGGGTCGACGGCAGGCGAACAACCCCCGGGGGATCCCATGACGACCATGACCACGCGAGACACTACCTTCCTCTCGATCGAGGACGCGAGCGCGGCGATCGAGGCAGGCACGCTCTCCCCGGTCGACCTGACGCAGGCCGTCCTCGACCGCATCGAGGCGACGGGCGCGCAGCTCAACTCCTACGTGCTTGTGATGAAGGACACTGCGCTCCGCGAGGCCGAGGCCTCCGCCGAGCGCGCCCGGACGAAGTCCCGCCTCGGCCCGCTCGATGGCATCCCGATGGGCATCAAGGACCTGTACGACACCAAGGACGCGATCACCACGGGCGGTACGGGCGCGTACCGCTTTCGCGTGCCGAGCGAGGACTGCACGGCGGTCGCGCGACTGCGCGCGGCGGGTGCGGTGATCATCGGCAAGACGAACACACACGAGCTCGCGTTCGGTGGCACGACGAACAACGTGCACTACGGCCCGACGAGGAACCCGTGGCACCTCGACCGCGTGCCGGGGGGCTCGTCGGGCGGATCCGGATCGGCGCTCGCGGCCGGGCAGGCGCTGGGCGCGCTCGGCACCGACACAGGAGGCAGCATCCGCTACCCCGCGTCGTACTGCGGCGTCAGCGGCATCAAGCCGACGTACGGGCTGTCCTCGCGCGCCGGGGTCACCGCGCTGTCGCACACGCTCGACCACACGGGGCCAATGGCCCGTACGGCGTACGACTGCGCGCTCATGCTGAACGCGTTGCAGGGATACGACCCGCTCGACATCGACAGCGCAAGGCACGCACCGCAGGACTTCGTCGCGGGCATCGGGGACGGCGTGGCTGGGATGACGCTGGCTGTCATCCCTTCGCTCTTCCCGCACGCTACGCCCGCGATCAAGGCTGCCTTCGCGGCCTCCATCGCCGTGCTCGAAGGTCTCGGCGCTCGCATCGTGAACGTCGAGCCCCTGGCCGGCGTCGACGACTGGCGCGCGCTGGTGATGGGCATCATCGCCGTCGAAGCCAACGACTACCACGAGGAGCTGTTGAAGCACGACCCGCCGACCATCGGCGCCGCAGTGCGCACGAGGATGGCGGCCGGTGCCGCGATGCCCGCGTGGAAGTACGCGCGTGCTCTCGACGCCCGCAAGATGCTTGAGCGACGCATGGAGGACACGCTCACCGATCTCGGGGTCGATGCGTACGTGCTGCCCTCGACGCCCGTCACCGCCTGGGAGATCGACGAGGATCCCGACCGCGACTCGACGCCCTCGCGGATGTTCCAGTACGGCTCGATCTTCAACGTCTCGCGCCAGCCCTCCATCAGCATCCCGAACGGCTTCGACGAGGATGGTCTGCCGACGGCGCTGATGATCTCGAGCGCCCAGTGGACAGACGGCCTCTCGATGCGCATCGCCCACGCCTACCAGCAGGCGACGGACTGGCACACGAAGCGCCCGCCCCTGTTCTCCTAGCCAGCATCCGTCGCTAGATGTAGCGGAGCGTCCTCGCGGCGTTGGTCAGCTCGTCGCGGAACTGCGGGTGCGCGAGGCCGATGATCGCGAGCGCACGCTCGCGCGTCGACTTCCCCTTCAGGTTCGCCGCGCCGTACTCCGACACGAGCCAGTGCACCTCGGTGCGTGGCGTCGTGACCACAGCGCCGGGCGTGAGCGTCGGCACCACGCGCGAGAGCGTGCCGCTCTTCGCAGTGGAGTAGAACGCGAGGATCGACTTCCCGCCAGGAGAGTCGAACGCGCCTCGCGCGTAGTCCATCTGCCCGCCGGTGCCGCTGTACTGCGCCGTGCCAATGGATTCTGAGCAGCACTGCCCCGTCAGGTCGATCTCCATGGTGGAGTTCACGGAGACGAGTCCCTCGTTCTTCGCGATGTTCGCGGGGAGGTTCACGTACGACACCGGGTGCGCTTCGATGGCGGCGTTGTTGTCGAGGAAGTCGTACATGCGCCTGGTGCCGGCGGCGAAGGTGTACACGGCACGGCCGGGGTGGAACGTCTTGCGTGAGCCGTCCGCGACGCCGCTGGTGATCAGGTCGACCATCGACTCCACGAACATCTCCGTGTGGATGCCGAGGTGGCGGTGGTCCATGAGGTTCCGCGCGACGCCGTTGGGCATCCCGCCGATCCCGAGCTGGATGCACGCGCCGTCCGGGATCATCTCCGCGATGATGCGTCCGATCGCCTCGTCCTCCGGGCGCGCGGCCGGCGCGGCGAGTTCCGGCAGCGGCGCGTCGTGCTCGACGACGGCGTCGAGGTCGGAGATGTGCACGAAGCCGGTGCCATGCACGCGCGGCATCGCGGCGTTCACCTGCGCGACGACGTAGGTGGCCTTCTTGATGGCGGCGGGCATGAGGTCGACGCTGACGCCGAGGCTCATGTACCCGTGGTCGTCCATCGGTGAGACGGAGACCAGCGTGACGTCGACGTCCATGTAGTCGGTGATGAGGCGCGGGATCTGGTGGAAGTACGCGGGGATGACCAGAGCCTCGCCGGAGGCGACCAGGGCGCGATCCGCGCCGCCGACGAAGAACGACTCCCAGTGGATCGCACCGTGCACCTCGGGGGCGAAGATGGAGCGCGCGCTCGCACCCATCGGGATGAGCGCGCTCATGCGGACGTCGCGCAGGGAGCCTGCACGGGCGCGCGCGGCGATCGCCTCGACGAGGGCACCCGGTTCGCCCGCGGCCATGCTCTGCACGATGAACGCGCCGTCCTGGATCGGCGCGACTGCTTCCTCGGCGGTGCGCAGCTTCGCCCGGTAGCTATCCCAGTGATCCACACTACGCTCCTGTCGTCCCTCGCTCGTGGGCACGATATTCCACGAGGCGTGGGCTGCGTCAACGCGCTCGGGCCGCCGAGGTGTATGTGTGGGGCGGCCCACCCCCTGCCCCCTCCCGGCGCGGGAGGGGGTTGAAGACGAAGGGGCTTCGCCCCTTCGAGCATCCCGGACTCGGAAGCGGTATCGCCAGAGGACCGATCGCCGTTCACCTCGGTGCGCTCTGCCGCCCGTCGAGAGTATGAGGGTGCGGTCGTCTACCGATATACGGGCGTACCATGCGCGCCGACGTGGTGACTTCGAGGATGGGGACGCGATGGCTGCTCCGGTGACGGCGCCCGCAGTGGCGCCACCGACCCGGCCGAGGTTCTTCTACGGCTGGGTGATCGTCGGCGTGTCGTTCCTCGCGCAGTTCGGCGGGACGATCGCGGGGATGTACGGGCTGACCGTGATGCTCGTGCCGATGTCCGAGGACCTCGGCTGGAGTCGCACCTCGATCGTGGGGGCGAACATCCCGGCGTCGATCATCGCGGCGCTGGCCGCACCGTTCCTCGGACGGATCTCGGACCGTTTTGGGTCGCGCGTGCCGATGGCGCTGTCGGGCGTCGTCGGCGGGCTGTCGATCATGGCGATCGCTGGCGTGCACAGCATCTGGGTCTACTACCTCATCTTCGGCGTCGTGAACGGCATCACCCGTCCGATGATCCAGGTCATCGGCATCTCCGCCGGGGTGGCCGAGTGGTTCCAGCGCCGTCGAGCGCAGGCGGCGGGCATGGTGTCCCTCGGCATCCCGATCGCGGGGTTCGTCGGCGTGCCGCTCGCGCAATTTCTCGTCATCAGCTTCGGTTGGCGCGCGACGTGGTTCGTGCTGGGCGCGCTGGTCGTGGTGCTCGTCGGCATCCCCGCGGCGATCTTCTGGCGCCCGCGTCCGGAGGCGATGGGCCTGCTCCCGGACGGCGATGTCGCCCCACCGCCGCTCGCCCCCGGCGAGACTGCGGCACCTCGACCGGTCGAGGCGCGCGGGCGCTTTGGCGTGCACCGCACGACAGAGGACTGGGAGCCGCGCGAGGCGATGCGGACGCGCGCGTTCTGGGTGCTGACGATCGTGCTGCCGGTGATCGCGCTGGCTGGGCCGGCGTTCATGACCCATATCATCGCATTCTTCATCAGCCGAGGCCTGAGCCCGCAATCTGCCGCGTTCGCCTCGACGAGCTTTATCATCGGCACGTTCGTCGCACGGTTCCTGTGGGCGTGGCTCAGCGATCGCCTGCACATCCAGTATTGCTACGTCGCCATGGGCGCGCTCGCAACGCTGGGAACGGGTCTCGTGCTGATCTCGCCGACGATCACGCTCGCGTACATCGCCGTGCTGATCTTCGGTGTCGCCGCGGGCGGCATGCTGCAACTGAAGCTGCAGATCTGGCCCGACTACTTCGGTCGGAGCAACATCGCGACCCTTCGAGGCTACTCGGCACCGTTCGACCTGATGGGCGGCGTCGGCGGGCCGTTCTTCGCGGCGTGGGTGTACGACCTGACGCAGAGCTACAACGTGGCGTTCCTCGTGTTCACCGTCCTGAGCGCCGGCGCCACGCTGGCGATCCTGCTCCTCGGCGGCCCACCGTCGAGGAAGCCCGAGGCGCAGCAGCAGTCCGCATAGCAAGACGGACGCCCGAAAGCGCCCGTCTCGTGTTGCACTATGTCTGCGGGTGTGGAGGCGCAGCCCCTACGTATTGGTTCTCACGTCTCCCGCGCCGCGAGGTGCCGGCGGCGACCGCCCTGCTCGTGCCGAGCCCCCTACTTCGTCTCGTTGACCTTCGCCATCACCTCGGGCGTGATCTTCGCGATCGCGTCCGCGACCTTCGCGTTCTCCTGCACCTGGGCCGCACCGGTCGCGCCACAGATGACCGAGGACACCACGGGATGCGCGAGGATCCACGCGAGCGAGAGTTCGGTCATGGTCACGCCGGCGTCCTTCGCGATCGCCTCCCACGCCTCGAGCTTGTCGAAGTTCGCATCGGTCAGCAGCGTCTCGCCCGCGCGCGGGTTGCGCGCGACACGCGTGTCGGCGACCGGCGCCTGGCCTCGACGGTGCTTGCCCGTGAGGAAGCCGCCCGCGAGCGAGGAGAACGTCGTCAGGCCGAGGCCGTACGCCGTGCAGGCGTCCATGTGCTCGCCCTCGACGGCGCGGTTCATCAGCGAGTACGCGGGCTGCGAGGCGACGAAGGGCGCCCAACCGTGGCGGCTCGCCGTCTCGTTCGCCGCGGCGATCTGCCACGCCGGCCAGTTGGAGCAGCCCACGTACCGCACGAGGCCCTCCGTCACGAGGTCGTTCATCGCGGACATCTGCTCTTCGATCGGGGTGACCGGATCGGCGCGGTGGAACAGGTACACATCGAGGTAGTCGGTGCCCATACGCTCCAGCGTGCCGGTGAGCGCCTTGCGCATGTAGCCGCGCGAGTTGCCGCGCTTGTTCGGTCCGCCGTCCCCCATGGGGTAGTTGCCGAACTTGCTCATCGCGATCCAGTCGTACCGCTTCTCCTTGATCGCGCGGCCGATGTACTCCTCGGACAGGCCGCCACCGTAGCCATCGGCCGTGTCGACGAAGTTGATGCCGGACTCCAGTGCGGCGTCCATGATCGTCTGAACGCCAGCCGCGTCCACGGGGCTCCCGAACTGGTTGGTGCCGAGGCTGATCACGGAGACCTGCAGGCCGGAGCGGCCCAACGTGCGGTATTCCATTGCTGGTTCCTTTTTCTAGCGACGCCACTCGAGGTGGCCACCGCGTGCTGTGTGAGATTCGAGGTGCCGAGTCTAGAACAACGGCCCCGCCCTTGCCGAAGGCGGCTCCTCGCGACATAGTCCGCCTCGGCGCCCACGGGGACGGGGCGCCGGCGCGGTTCGAGGGGGGGGCGAGGATGGCGTTGCTCAGTGGCTACCGGATGCTCGATCTGTCGAGGCTGATGGCGGCGCCGTACGCGGCCCACCTGCTCGCCGACATGGGCATGGACGTGATCAAGGTGGAGGAGCCGGAGCCCCGCTACGGCATGCCGCGCGACTCCTTCACCCCGTACCTGCCGACGCCGGAGGGCGAGCGCCGCGCCAGTGCATACAACCCCCTCGGACGGAACAAGCGCAGCATCGCGCTCGACCTGCTGCGGCCGGAGTTGCGACCGCGCTCGCAGGAGGTGTTCTACCGCCTCGCCGAGCGCGCGGACGTGGTGATCGAGGGGTACCGGCCGGGCGTCCTGGCCTGGATGGGCATCGATTACGAGACGCTGTCGAAGATCAACCCGCGCATCATCGTGTGCTCGCTCTCTGGGTACGGCCAGGACGGGCCGTACGTGAAGCTCGCGGGCCACGCGCCGCAGTACGCGGGCGTCGGCGGCGTGGTGCGCATGAACGAGGCCAGCGAGCCCGAGGACGGCACGGGGGTCACGGCGGGGTACGTCAACGGCCTGTTCGCGGCGAATGCGATCCTCGCCGCGATCATCGAGCGTGAGCGTTCCGGTCGAGGCCAGCACGTGGACGTGTCGATGCTCGGTGCGCTGATGTCGCTGTCGCTGCGCGACACCGTGCTCTACGCGCGCGACGGCGAGCTCCCGAAGCCGAGGACGGCAGAGCCCGCGCTGACGTACCTCAAGTGCGCCGACGGGAAGTACGTCAGCACGGCGAACAGCGAGTCGGTGTTCTGGGAGCGGTTCTGCACACTGATCGAGCGTCCGCAGTACATCGCGCTGCGTGGCGGCAACGGCCCCGAGTACTCGGCGATGGTCGAGGACGTACGCGGCATCTTCCTGACGAAGACGCGCGACGAGTGGCTGCCCCTGCTCTGGGCCGCTGACACGGCCGCCGCACCCGTGAACAGCATCGCCGAGGCACTCGACGACCCGCAGGTGCGGCACATCGGCATGACGTGGGAACTCGACCACCCGACGGAGGGCACGGTGCTCCAGCAGGGCGCCCCCGCGCGCTTCTCGCGCACGCCGGTCGAGTTCGAGCGCTTCGCCCCGATCCTCGGGGAGCACACGCACGAGGTGCTGACGGAGGCTGGGTTCGACGCCGCTGCGATCGCAGACCTCGAGGCGAGCGGGATCGTGAAGACGTGGACGGGCGAGGGCTGGGTCGGCGAGACGCGCGCACCCGGCGGGTAGCCTCGACCACTTGCCGAGCGTGCGCGTTCGGCAGACAGTGTCGCGAACATTCGGGACCTTCGAGGCGAGGGAGTGGCGCAATGCCCATTGGTGACAACGACTGGCACGCGCTGGCGACCGAGGAGATCCTCGAGCCCGATCTTCCCATCTGCGACCCGCACCACCACCTCTGGGACCTCCGCGCGGACCGGGCGCCGTACGACCGCTACCTCC
This sequence comes from Dehalococcoides mccartyi, assembly GCA_945888895.1. Lineage (GTDB taxonomy): Bacteria > Chloroflexota > Dehalococcoidia > UBA2979 > UBA2979 > SHYQ01. Next base: position 8,844 of record CAMDAY010000030.1, read on the forward strand.
TCGACCAGGTGAACGCCGACGCGCAGGGCGGCCATAACGTGCGCTCCACCGTCTTCGTCGAGGCGCGCTCGATGTACCGCGCCGGCGGGCCGGCCGAGCTGCGCTCCGTCGGTGAGGTCGAGTTCGTGCAGGGCATCGCGGCAGCCAGCGCCAGCGGCGTCTACGGCTCCACGAGGATCGCCGCGGCGATCGTGGGGCGCGCCGACCTGAAGCTTGGCGCGGCGGTGGAGCCGGTGCTCGACGCGTTGCAGGCCGCGAGCCCGAACCGCTTCCGCGGCATCCGCCAGATCGTCGCGCTCGACCCGCACGCGGAGATCAACCTCGGCGGCATGGATCCGAGTCTCCTCGGCTCGTACACCAGCGAGACCTTCCGCGAGGGTGCGCGTGTCCTCGCGCGGAAGGGCATGACCTTCGACGCGTGGCAGTACCACCACCAGCTGCAGGAGCTCGCGGACTTCGCGCGCGCCGTGCCGGAGCTGACGATCGTGGTGAACCACGTCGGCGGCTTTATCCGCATCGGTCCCTACGTGGGCCACGAGGACGACGTACTCGCGACGTGGCGTGCGGGCATCGCGGCGGTCGCGCGGTTTCCAAATGTCGTGATGAAGCTCGGGGGCCTCGGGATGCCGCGATTCGGCTTCGACTGGCACACGCGGGAGACGCCCGTGGGCTCCGAGGAGCTCGCGAGCGACATGGCACCGTTCCTCTCGTACTGCATCGAGCAGTTCGGCCCGGAGCGCTGCATGTTCGAGAGCAACTTCCCCGTCGACAAGGTCTCGTTCTCGTACAACAACGTCTTCAACGCGTTCAAGCGCTTCTCCGCGTCGTACACGCCGACCGAGCGTGCCGCGATGTTTGAGGGCACGGCGACGCGCATCTACAACATCACCGTCTAGCACCAACGCGCGGCGGGACGCCTCGCTCAGCCCGTGAGGACGAGGAGCCTGCTGGGCGCGCGCAGCTCGAACCCGTGCTCGCGCTCGAGGCCGAGCGGGGCGAGGCGCATGGCCGGGAATCGCGCGAGCATCGCGCCGAATGTGATCTCGGCGACGAGCCGTGCGAGCGGCGCGCCGAGGCAGCGGTGGCTGCCGCTGCCGAACCCGAGATGTCGCAGGCTCCTCCGGCGCACGTCGAGGCGGTCGGGGTCGGGGAACTGCACGGGATCGCGGTTCGCCGCGCCCAGTAACAGGTAGACGACATCGCCCGCGTGCACCTCGTGTCGGCCGAGGACGGTGTCTCGCGCCGCGATGCGCATCAGGGCGTGCAGCGGACTGTCGTACCTCAGGAATTCCTCGACGGCACCCGAGATCAGCGACGGATCTCCGAGGAGCACCGCGCGCTCCTCGGGATGCCGGAGCAGGGCGAGCGTGCCGTTGCCGATCAGACACGCCGTCGGGTCATTCCCCGCCAGGGCCACGTCCACCATCAGCGCGAGCATCTCGACGTCTGACAGCGCGCCGGCCTCGCGAGCCTCGAACATGCGCCCGAGCGCACCCGCGACGTCGTACGCACCGGGCGTCGAGGCGGCGCGTGACAGGTATGCGGCGAGCGATGCGTGCGCCTCGAGGGCCTGTTCTGCTTCCCCGGACGAACCGTCGCCGAACATCGCGCGGGCGATGCGGCTCGCGTCACGGAGGAACGGCTCGCGGTCGGCCTCGACGAGTCCGAGCTGCTCCGCGATCACCCGCCGCGGCAGCGGGTAGGCGAGGCCGCCCATCACATCGAACGGCTCTCCCGGCTCGATCGCGTCGAGGAGCCCGTTGACGGTCGCCTCGATGCGGGGCCGCAGCCGCTCCACCGCGCGCGGTGAGAACACACCGCTGATCGTGTCGCGCATCCGGTGGTGATTAGGCTCCGCCATCGCGGACAGCGCGGGCACGCCGCCGAGGAATACCTCGCTGCGGCGTCGTGCCTCGTCCCACCGTGCGCCCTCGACAGCGAGGAAGTCGGATCGGAGCGTCGAGGCATCGTGCAGCGCGGCGGCGCACTCCGCGTAGCCCGTCACGATCCACGCGTCGAGGTCGGCGCTGAACCAGACGGGATCCTCGGCGCGCAACTCCGCGAGTGCGGGATACGGGTCGACGACGTACGACGGCTGCGACGGGTCGAACGCTGCCATCGTGACCGCCGTGACTATGCCTTCGGTGCGAGGACTGCCGGAGCGGTGCGCTCCAGGATCTGCTCGATGTCGCCCGCGGGGATCTCGACGTCGCGGATCCAGGAGAAGGTCTCGCGGTACGACTCGAACGACAGCAGTACGGGGAAGTCGCTGCCCGGTAGCACGTGGTCGGCGCCGAACGCCTTCCACGCGGCGGTGAGCCCGGCGTGCGATCCGTGGCCGACGGTGTCGTAGTAGAACCGGCGCGCCGTGACGCTGGGCGGCTCCGGGAGGTCGTGGTCCTGCATCGAGTACTGGTTGTCGAGGCGATCGAGCAGCATCGGGATCGGGCCGCCGAGGTGCGGGACGATGAACGTGATGTTCGGGAACTGCGCCGGGATCTTCTTGGCGATCAGGTGCAGGACGATCGCCGCGTCCTCCATCGAGGTGCCGACGGCCCCCGAGAAGCCGTAGTCGTTGATCATAGGCGACTGAATGCCGTCGCCGCATGGGTGGTAGAAGAGGATGCCCTTGCGGCGGTCCAGTTCCTCGTACAGCGGGAGGAACTCGTCCTCGGCGACGGAGCGGCCGAGCGCCGAGATGTGCAGATTCAGCCCGATCATGCCCAGGTCGTCCATGCCGCGCTTCAGCTCCGCGACCGACGCGGCGACGTGCGGCATCGGCACGGATACGAACGATTTGAACTGCTCCGGGTAGAGCTGCACAAGGCTCGCCGACGCGTCGTTCACCAGCCGCGCCGCGGTGACCGCGGCCGCCTGGTCGCGGGAGTAGGGCGCGCGACGGGCCGCCGGCGACAGCACCTGCATCGCCACGTCGGCGTCCGCCATCATCTCGAGGCGGCGCGCGATGTCGGCCTCGTCGTCGGTATCGGGATGACGGCCCATACCGCCGGCGTTCGCGACGCCGCCGTTCTCCGCGAACGACGAGACCGCCGAGTTGTAGGCGCGCGGGTGGTAGTGCGCGTGGACATCGATGATCATTAATGCACCCCCGGCATGTCGCGCAGCTTCTCCAGCAGGTCGTCCTCGTGCTGCCAGTCCCACTCGAAGCTCTTGTCGAGGCCCGCGCGCTTCATCCACTCGAATGTCTCGTCGAGGGCCGTCGTGAGCGTGTGCTCCTGTCGGTAGCCGATGTGGTCCTCGAGCTTGCGCGTGTCGAAGAGCGACGACTTGTACCACGGCACGAGGCCGACGCCATGGCGCGGCATGATCTGGTACGGGAACGTCGCGTAGACCTCGGCGGTGAAGTCGTGCGGCATGTGCACCTTCGTCGGCGTGACGCCGGCGATCGCCGCGATCGTGTCCACGAGCCACTCGTCGGTGTAGTACTGCGTCATGCCGACGTTGTAGCCCTGCCCGAAGGTCACCGGGTTGAGCAGCATCATCCGGATCGACTTCGCCTGGTCGAACACGTAGCTCGGGTGACTGAGCACGGAGCCGTCGCCGGGGATGATCACCGGTCGCCCCTGCAGCACGCGGTAGAACATCAGCGCCTCGCGCTGCTTCTGGTTGTTGCGCGGACCGAGGACCGTCGGCAGCTTGATGCTGGACGAGGGGAAGCCGTGCTCGCGGTGCTGCTTGAGGAGGTACATCTCGCAGATCGCCTTGTTGCGGCCGTACGAGTTCTTCGCGTCCTCGCTCATGTTGAACGGCGACATCTCGCTGATCGGCGAAATCGTCGGCGGGGCGTAGGAGGCGGCCGAGCTGATGAAGATGTAGTGGCCGATCCGCCCGCGGAAGATGTCCACCATGCTCTCGACATCAGGGAGCAGGTAGGCGCTGGTGTCGATGACTGCGTCGAACTCCTCGTGCGCGAACGTCGCGCGGAGCCCGTCATGGTCGTGGCGGTCGCCATGGAGCTGCCGGACGCCTCGAGGGAACTCGACGGGCGTGACGCCACGGTTGAACGTCGTTACCTCGTGTCCGTGGCGCGCCAACTCCTCGACGATCGCGAGCCCGTTGAATCTGGACCCGCCGGTCACCAGTACCTTCATCGCCGTCCCCCTCGTCGCCTTGCGTTGATCGCGCCGGGAGCATAGTCCTCGCGGGACGCCTCGTGGCTCAGTCGCGGCGCGGGACCTCGGGCGGGTCGCCGAGGAAGTCCCGCATCGCGTCGATGACGAATGCCGGCTGGTCGATGTGGATCCAGTGCCCCGAGTCGGGGGCGTTGACCGAGCGTGCGTCCGGGAAGAACGAGGCGATCGGCCGGCCATGGCGATACCCGCGCGTGACCTCGCCTTCGCTGCTCAGCACGTGCAGGATCGGCACGTTCAGGTTCGCGTAGAACAGCTCATACTCGTCGTAGGGCACCTCGAGGTCGGGGTTGTTCTGCAGCGCCGGGTCGTACTTCCAGACGTAGCCGCCGTCGACCTCGCGCGTAGCCCAGCGCGCAAAGTGCTCAGCAGCCGGTATGGAGAACCTCGGGTTGCCTTCCTTCACCCGCGCCGCGGCGTCCGCCAGCGTTGGGTAGACGCGAGGCTCGCTGCGCTCGCGGGCCTTCGCCCGCTCGGCCCAGGCGCGGATCCGCTCCGGGCCGCGGGGCATCTCCTTGCGGAGCAGCCCGGTGGCTTCGATGCCCACGATCTTGTGGAAGCGCTCCGGTACCGCGCCTGCGGCGATCAGGCTGGCGCGTCCACCCATCGAGTGGCACACCAAGGTCACCTTCCCGCCGAGGAGATCCACCAGCCCGAGGATGTCTAGGACGTACTCCGGCAACCCGTACAGCGACCCCTTGCTCCACTCGGAGTCACCGTGTCCGCGCAGGTCGATGGCGACGACGCGGTACTGGTCGCAGAACGCGTTCGCGATCTCGTCCCACGAGCGAGCGTGATCGCGGTTTCCGTGCACCAGCAGCATGGGGGGCTTGCCCTCGTTGCCCCACGTCCAGTAGGACAGCCGCAGTCGCTGCGACTCGAAGAAGTGCTGGACGGGCTCGACCATCGTGTTTCCTCCCAGAACCCGCGGGAGAGTAGCACCTCGTCTGCCGGGACGGCTCGACCCACGCTCACGGCACGGTGCCCACCACATCGGTGATTGCATGGTCACTAGGAGCTGCGACGTAGAATGCGCACGGGCTCCAATAGCCCGCTGGGAGGCGCATGGATCAGGCACTGCACGGCTTCCGGATCCTCGACCTGAGCCAGGGTCTCGCCGGGCCCGCGGGGGCGAAGTTGCTCGCCGACTTCGGCGCCGAGGTGATCAAGGTCGAGCCACCGTCCGGAGACTGCGCCCGCGCGCTGGGCCCTTTTCTCGGCGACATCGAGGATCCCGAGCAGAGCGCGCTGTTCCTGAACACGAACCGCAACAAGCTCGGCATCACGCTGGATGTGTGGACGCCGAAGGGGCGCGCGCTCCTCGACCGGCTCGTCGAGCAGGCCGA